>DEQO01000129.1 GCA_002360495.1 Flavobacteriales bacterium UBA3364 | reverse complement strand
TGTCGTGCACGTCGCCCTTCACGGTGGCGAGCAGCACCTTCTTCGCGCCTTCCTTCTGCGTGCCGATCACCTGAGCGGCCTTCTTCTCGGCGAGGAAGGGCTCGAGGTAAGCCACTGCGCGCTTCATCACGCGGGCGCTCTTCACCACCTGGGGCAGGAACATCTTGCCGCTGCCGAAGAGGTCACCCACCACGTTCATGCCGGCCATCAGCGGACCTTCGATCACCAGCACGGGGTCCACGTACTGCACGCGGGCTTCCTCGGTGTCCGCTTCGATGAACTCGGTGACGCCGTGGACCAGAGCGTGCTTCAACCGTTCCTCCACGGAACCTTCGCGCCATGCGGCTTGCGCGGCCACAGCCTCAGCTGACGGCGCGCCCTTGAACTGCTCCGCGAAGGCCACCATGCGTTCAGTGGCATCGGGGCGACGCGCCAGCAGCACGTCCTCCACGTGCTCCAGCAGATCCTTCGGAATGTCGTCGTACACGCCGATCTGCCCGGCGTTGACGATGCCCATGTCCAGACCGGCCTTGATGGCGTGGTAGAGGAAGGCGGTGTGGATGGCTTCGCGTACGGGCTCGTTGCCGCGGAAGCTGAAGCTCACGTTGCTGACGCCGCCGCTGGTAAGCGCACCGGGCAGGTTCTGCTTGATCCAGCGCACGGCCTCAATGAAGTCGATGGCATAGCGGTCGTGCTCGGCCATGCCGGTGGCCACGGTGAGGATGTTGGCGTCGATGATGATGTCGTGCGGCGCGAAACCGGCCTTCTGCGTGAGGAGGTCGTAGCTGCGTTGCGCGATGGCGATGCGGCGCTCGTAGTTGTCGGCCTGGCCCTGCTCGTCGAAGCACATCACCACCGTGGCGGCGCCGAGGCGGTGGATGATCTTGGCCTGCCGCAGGAACTCGGCCTCCCCTTCCTTCAGGCTGATGCTGTTGGCGATGCCCTTGCCCTGCAGGCATTTCAGGCCCGCTTCCACCACGCTGAACTTGCTGCTGTCCACCATCACCGGCACGCGCGCGATATCGGGCTCGGCGGCGATGAGGTTGAGGAACTTGCGCATGGCCTCCACACCATCGATCATGCCCTCATCGAGGTTCACGTCGATGACCTGCGCACCGTTCTCCACCTGCTGGCGGGCCACGCTCACGGCCTCATCGTAGTTGCCGTTCTTGATCAGCTTGCGGAAGGCCGCGCTGCCCGTGACGTTGGTGCGTTCGCCGATGTTGACGAAGTTGGAACCCGGGAAGATGCGGAGGGGCTCGAGGCCGGAGTAGGTGGGGATGCTCATTGGAAATGCGGGTTCACCACAGAGGCACAGAGGGCACAGAGGAATGCGAAGGTTGGATGCAGGGGTTCACCACAGAGGCACAGAGGGCACAGAGGAACGCGATGAGTGGGTTTGGAGAAGCGCCCAAGGTCACGGTGGAACATCATTCCTTCTTCTCTGTGTTCTCTGTGTCTCTGTGGCGAAGTCTTCATGCTACTCTCCTTCATCCAAGTATCCGTTCATGACACGCTCAAGCCCTTCAATGAGCTTGGTCGTGTTGAAGTTGATCAGCAGGCCGAGCTTCTTGTTGGTCAGCTTCAAATACGTGAGAAGCTGGGCCGTATGGATGGGATGAAGCTCGTCGACAGCTTTGATCTCCACGATGATCCGGTCTTCAACCAGCAGATCGATGCGCAAGTCATTCGCTAGCCGTACACCACGATAAACAATGGGCACGGCGACCTGTTCCTCCGCACGCAGCCCCATGCTCTTCAGTTCGGCCAACAAGCAGACCTGATAGACGCTTTCAAGAAGACCCGGCCCCAAAGCGCGATGCACGGCGATAGCCGCCTTGATGACGAGGCTCGATACTTCGTTATGCGTCATCATGTGATCTCTCTGTGCCCTCTGTGCCTCTGTGGTGAAGCATTCATGCCGTCACAGCCAATACACGCGGTGTGTGTTTCGCCGCCTCCTTCGCCAGCGCCGCGATATGCTCCGGCGTGGTGCCACAACATCCACCTACAACATTCACCCAGCCGTTGGCCATGAACTCGCCCACGAGGCGCGCGGTGACATCGGGCGTTTCGCGGTACTCGCCCATCTGATCGGGCAGGCCGGCGTTGGGGTAGATGCTGACACGCGAGGTGCTCTGCTCGGCGATCACCTCCAGGTAGGGCCGCATCTGGGCCGCGCCCAGCGCGCAGTTGAGGCCCATGCTGAAGAGCGGCACGTGCTGCATGCTGATGAGGAAGGCCTCGATGGTCTGGCCGCTGAGGGTGCGCCCGCTGGCATCGGTGATGGTGACGCTGCACATGAGCGGCACGCTTGTGTTGCGCGCTTCGAACACTTCATCGATGGCGTAGAAGGCGGCCTTGGCGTTGAGCGTGTCGAAGATGGTCTCCACCAACAGGATGTCGGCGCCGCCGTCGAGCAGGGCTTCCACTTGCTCCTTGTAAGCGGCCACGAGCTGATCGAAGGTGACGGCGCGGTAGCCGGGGTCGTTCACATCGGGGCTGAGCGAGGCGGTCTTGTTCATGGGACCGATGGCGCCGGCCACGAAGCGCGGCTTGCTGGGGTCCATGGCGGTGTACTTCGCGCAAGCCTCCTTGGCCAGGCGCACCGAGGCCAAGTTCATCTCGCGCGCGAGGTGACTGCACTCGTGCTCGGCCTGCGCGATGCTGGTGGCGCTGAAGGTGTTCGTCTCCACGATGTCGGCGCCGGCCGCGAGGTATTGCTCGTGGATGGTGCGGATGGCATCGGGCCGCGAGAGCGAAAGCAGTTCGTTGTTGCCCTTCAGCAGGATCTGGTGGTCCTCCATGCCTTTCGGGTGGAAGTCCTCTTCCTTCAGCCCGAGGCGTTGGATCATGGTGCCCATGGCCCCGTCGAGGACGAGGATGCGCTCTTGAGCGAGTTGTTCGATGGTCTTCATGCTTCGCAGCTCTCCCCTCGCTCCCAGAAACGAAAAAGCCCCACCCGACGGACCGGATGAGGCATCAATGTTCCCTTGCGGGACCTGCTTCCTGATCGCGGCTCATCTTTCCCCGCCCCGGTTCGTGGACCGGGGTTCGGAGCTGGATTTAGCACCTACCCGATGGATCACCACCGGACGGTTGCCAAGGCTTCACAGGGCCAGTCCCTCTGCCTTTCTGGATAAGCGATGGAAAGAACGTGGGGCAAAGATAACGTTCATCGGTAATTCCGTTCGACCCAAGTGCCACTACCTTCATCCCATGAGGGTGCCGGTGGTCTTGGTCCTGTGCGGTGGTGTGCTGGCGAGCGAGGCACAGGTGCCTGGGGACGGGCTCGTGTGTTTCCTTCCGTTCCAGGCGACCATACAGGATTCCAGTGGGAACGGCCACGATGCGGTCGCGAGTGGGGGCACATACACCACGGACCGCTTCGGGACGGCGATGTCCGCGATCGCGCTGAACGGTATCAGCGATTCGATCCGGCTGCCCATCCCGGGGTTCACCCCAATGACCGGTGATTTCTCGATCTCGTTCTGGTTGAAGACGAGCTCGCCGGAGGTGCTGAACATCCTTTCGATCAAGGACGCTCCGGAGGACACCGTGGAGAATTTCGAAATGCAACTGAACAGCACGTACCGGTCCCAACCGATCATGGAGTTGTATTACGCGTCATTCACCTATTGGAACGGCAGCGGTGCCAACGAGAACCGGTTGGCCCAAGGATCCGTGGGGCGCTACTACAATGGGACCTGGCAGCATTACGTGCTGCGCCGCAGCGGTGACAGTCTCCAATTCTGGCATGATCGCTACCTGTTGGTCGAGACCATTTTCGGTGGACCGCTCGGGGATGATGGGGAACTGGTGATCTCCGCAGCGCCATACCGTTTTGACGGTTCCATTGATGACATCGCCATCTATGATCGTGCGCTCACTTCGGCGGAAATGGTCGCGATACATCACGACCGCATGCCGTTCGAGTTGCGCAGCCCGACCGGCACGGATGCCTACGTGCAAGGTGATACGGCCTTCGTGTTCTGGCGCTGGGATCCCGACCAAGTGAGTGATTCCGTGGACCTCGACTTCCGCGTGAACGGTACAGGACCTTGGGAGGCCACAGGCCAGAACCAGCTCGTGGATTGGACGCCCTTCCGATTCGAAATGGACTTTCCGATCGGCACGTCGATCGAACTTCGTTTGCGCGATCATCTGGATACGAATCTGGTCACGTACAGCGGCGCGTTCATCGTGAGCGAGTACGCATGGGAACTCGTGACGGACGATCTGCCCTTCACCGAGCGCGATGGATCGGGGCTGCTTGCGTTCCATGACCGCTTATGGCTACTCGGAGGCTGGGATCCGCCTTTCCATCCACCGAACTACACACACAGCGAAGTGTGGAGCTCGGCGGACGGCATCGACTGGCATTTCCATGGTGATGCCCCCTGGGCAGGACGGCATTGCAGCGGCTGGCTCATGCACGATGACGCCATGTGGGTGATCGGTGGGGATCTGCAATCGGGTTGTTTGCGGGACGTTTGGCGCAGCGACGATGGCGTTGAGTGGGAGCTATTGCTGGATACCATCCCCGACTTCCACCCACTGCGCAATTCACACATGACGGCCAGCCTCAACGGCGACATCCTGAATTTCGGTGGTCAGCCTGCCGCCTACGTTCCGGAGAACCTATCGCAGGTCTGGCGCAGCGCGGACGGCGTGGCATGGGAACAACTGCCTGATGCCCCTTGGAAGCCACGTGGCATGGTACTGAACTCCTGTGTGGATGATGCGGGTAACCTCTGGCTGCTCGGTGGAGGACGGCTTTGGGACCGACGTTGCTACAACGATGTGTGGAAGACCGACGACGGGATCAACTGGGAACAGGTGCTGGCCGCTGCGCCGTGGGCACCTCGCTACTGGCACAATGTGGCGTGGTTCGATGGCAAGCTCTGGGTGACTTGCGGTGTCGTGGACCAGACGAACGCAGCTGATACTTGGTACTCCCCTGATGGTGTGGAATGGCACCAGTTGATGCACCCACGGTACGATGCTCGGCATGCCTCCTCCGTCACCGTGTTCGACAACGCTCTCTGGCAGATGGCCGGGATCATCTCCAACGATTGCTGGCGATTGCGCAACGTCGCTTCGCCGATCATGCACATCGAAGAGCGCACCGACGCACAACTGCATCTGTATCCCAATCCGACCAACGGTATCGTTCACGTGGAAACGGACCTCACGTGGGTGACGCTCCTTACATCCACGGGCTTGTCGGCGCCGATCACACGCCGTGGGAATGAGCTCGATCTCTCCGCACTACCCGCGGGCGTCTACATCCTGTCCGTTCAACACAGCGACGGGAGCATGAACAACAGGCGTATCGTGAAACTCTGATCACGCGGTCAAGAGTGCAGCATAATGCGGGTACTTCTCCTGCAACCGGACCAGGGCTTCGGCTTCAGCGCGATCATACTCCGCGCGATCCGATAAGGCAGCGTGTCCACTGCCGCTGCTGCTCGCCCAGGCGTGCCGGGCATACGGGGCGATGTCGAAATGGGCGATGCTTGCGCCGGCGTTCAACACATCATGGAACCACTGCGTACCGATGTCCAATCCGTACAGCGCCCCCAGTGGAACGGCGTTCCCATTCGGCATCGTCAGAGGGCGGGCGTGTTCGAGGTCGACCATCATGGTCCATTCGTTCACACGACATTCGGGGAGGGGCCATGGCGCGCGTGGTTCCACGACACGGGCGTAGTGCGCGGCGCGCGGGCCTGGATGTTGACGCGCGAGCCGCTCCCACTCGGTGTAGGAAGGGCGGTAGGTCATGAAGCGTTCCGGCGAACAACTTCCTGCGAACGAGGCCGGGCAGTTCCAGCACTGTCCAACGGGTCCGATGGCGACATGGCCGTTGATGGGTTCCAGTAATGCACCGATCACGTCGCGCTGATAGAGCACATCGTTGTGCGTAATGAATAGGTAAGGCGCGTTACTGGTCTCCCACGCGTATTGGTAACGGAGCGATCGGCGGTAGGCCGGAAAGCGCATCAACCAGCGCATCCGTTGAGGGCGCACACCGAACCAGAGCCGTGGGCTGTGGGTCGTGGCGCGGTCCCCGAGCATCCGGAGCAACGCCCCGAATTCAGCACCGAATGGTTGTCTCTTTTCGAACGTTATGTGTATCCGGCCGATATGCTCCCCAGAATGCTGCAGCAACGACAACAGGGTAACCGCCGTTTGGTGAGGCTTACCGTAAACGTTGATGGCGACATCGACCCGGCGTGAGGACATGGATGCAAGCTAGGTGCGGCCGTCAACGCAGCGTGCGTACGCATCCATCCATCGAGGGAAGGAACGAACGGACGTGCGATCAGGGAAAGTACTTGTTCATCAACGAAAAGTCGATGTTGCCCTCCTGCGAATGACAAGAACGGCAAGCTGCACCCTGTGCACTGGACGGCTGCAGAACGGTCCCATCAGGCTGGATGTAACCCCATACCCATCCGTTCCCATCAGCATTTGGATCGGCCGGCTCCTTGAGAAGGATGGCATACAACGACAGTGTGGAGGCATCGTCCCATAGCTCTTTCACGATAAGGCTGCCATCCGCAAAGACCGTGTCCGGCAGAACTTGTCCGTTCGCATCCAGTAGTTCTCCGGCGACATTGTTGTAACGCGTTCTCAAGAGCGCTTGTGTGTGGCCCGAACCCGCACTCTTCGGTAGAAAGGAATCGCTCCCCTTGTACCAGACATGCCCGTCGGCATCGCGGGCCAGTTCCAACAAACGCGCGTCCGTCGGATCTTGATCCGGTTCGTGTCGACACCCCGCGAGCGCCAACGATACCGCCGCGAACAGAACAAGACGAACTCGCATTCCGAAGGTCATCGGCACGAGGAGGCCGCCGATCCGGAAATATCCAAGCCTAAGGAAACTCAATACCCCACAGGTCATCCTTGTGCGCCTGCAAACTCCTTCACGAAGCCCACGATGCGCTTACGAAAGAGCAGGAACAGCAGCACATATGGTACCGCCATCAGGTAAAGGATGCCGCTGTTCAAGCCGCGGCCGATGGCCTGCTCACCACCGAAAATATTGCCACCACCTTCCCCACTTTCCACCACGGCCTTGCACATGGCGCAGCCTTGGGCCATCAGCGCTTCGGGACTGGCGACACACGCTACCAGGAGCAGTACGAAAAGTGCTTTGGAACGCATGGGATGCCAAATGTAGACCCGGGTTCATCCATTGGTCCCTGTTGCCGCCTAACCCCCGAAAAATATCGACCAATTGCCCGTATTTATCGACCAGCTCAAATTCAGTTCGACGAACACGCCTTCTGACCGATCAATAATATGGGCTGATCAGGAGATACACCAGCACCCCGGTAACACTCACATAGAACCAGACGGGCCAAACCCGTTTGGCGAGCTTCCGGTGCGCTGGATAGTTGGCGGACAGTGCACGGTAGGCGGTGAACAGGATGAAGGGCAGCGAAACGGCAGCGAGCAGGATATGCGAAGCCAGTACCAGATAATACACCACCTTGATCGCGCCTTCCCCGCCGAACTTGGTATCACCTGCAAAGAGGTGATGAAGGATATAGGAAACGAGGAACAGGATGGACAGGAGGATGGCCACGATCATGATGCGCCTGTGTGCGGCCCACTTCCCCGACCTCGCGGTGAACAGGCCCGCAAGAAGCAGCAGGCTGACCAGGCTGTTGATGATCGCGTTGACCTTCGCGAAGACATGGACGTCCCACGTTCCCGAGGTGGGTATCTGCACCCGGTTGAGCACGACGATAGCCACCAACAGAAACCCGGACAGGACCCAGATACGGCGCTTTGCGGGCTTTTCGGCGAGGCGCAGTGCCGCCGGCGGGTAGCTCTCGCGGTTTGCCATCCGATCAGTGAGCTTGGTCCTCCATTTCCTTGGCAGCGTCCCTGATCTTGATGCGTTCCTCTTTCAAGAGCATCTTCAGGTCAGCGGCCAGGGCATTCATCCCCGTGGCCGTGGTGCCATCGTAGTAACCGCGGATGTGCCGCTGCTTGTCCACCAGCACGAACCGGCCGTCATGCACGAATTGTTCTGCGCTGGCCGTATCCTCCAAGGCGCTCAACAAATAGCCGGTGTTGCCCATGCGGTAGATGTCCACCGCGTTCCCTGTCAGGAATTTCCATCGCGAGGGATCGGCCTCCAGCTTCTTGGCGTATGCGTCCAGTACGGCCGGTGTGTCGTTCTCGGGGTCCACAGTATGACTGAGGAAGACCACGTCCTTGTAGGCCTCGTCGTTCAACTTCAACTGTAGTTGCTGCATGTTGATGCTCATCCTCGGACAGATGGTAGTACAGCGGGTGAAGAAGAAATCGGCGATCACGATCTTACCCTTGACGTCGTTGTCCGTGAACGGTTTGCCGTAGCGGTCGATGAAGCTGAACGGTGGCACCTCGGCGTAGATGGTGTCCACCACCTTCTTGCCATCGCGTTCCACCAGCACGGGTTCCTTGGGACCGTAGTAGGACAGGTAGGTGAACTTGTGTTCCACCAAACCCAGCATCGGGGAGAAGAAAAGGAAGAGCGATAGAACGAAGACCGCGATACCCCCGAAGACCAAACGCTTGGTCCGCTTGCTTACAGGACGTGGCTCTTCGCTCACAGGAAGCGCACCCAGATCTGGTGCACGTAGTTCGATTCGAAGATCGCGATGAAGACCAGGTACAGGATGAACAAGGCGTAGGGCAACAGGATGATCGCGCGGATGTTGCGGCGCTCATCGCCCAGGTGCATGAAGCTCATCACGATGTACGTGGCCTTCACAAGGGTGAGCACCACGAAGGTCCACTTCACCATGCCCCAGCTATCGGGCATCCATTCCTTCCAGTATGCACCCAAGGCAACTTCCACCGTGGTGATCACGGCCAGGAACAGGGTCACCAACCAGATCTTCCGGCGCATCTTGCGACCGGCCTCTTCGCTGTGGTGGGCGTCGAGACTGTATTCGATGATGTCGTCGCGCAGCATTGTCAGAGCAGGTAGAAGAAGGTGAACACGAACACCCAGACCAGGTCGACGAAGTGCCAGTAAAGACCGGCCTTCTCCACCATTTCGTAATGGCCGCGGCGGTGGAACACGCCCTGCACCACCATGATGAGGACGATGATGTTGATGATGACCCCGCTGAATACGTGGAAACCGTGGAAACCGGTGATGAAGAAGAAGAAGTTCGCGTACTGGGGCGGTCCGTACTCATTGTGGACCATGTTGGCACCGTCAACGTAGCTGGCCCTTTCGTTCCACAGCTTCAGCGAGGCGGCGTGATCCAGGTGCGGAGCGCCTTCCTCCGGGATGAGGTAATGACCATCCTTGGCCTTTTCCAAGTGGAAGCCCGGCGCATTGGAAGGATCGTGCGTGTCGTGCGTGTCGTTGTGCACCCAGTACTTCGCTCCGTCCGTGGTAGTGATGTAGCCACCGCCGCCGTGGATGAAGTGGCTCCACTCCCAGGCCTGGCTGCCCACGAAGAAGGCACCGCCGAGAACCGTAAGGAACAACCACTTGATCACACCTTTCTTGTCCATCCGGTGGCCCGCTTCAACAGCAAGCACCATGGTCACGGAACTGAAGATGAGGATGGCCGTCATCAAGGCCACATAGATCAACGGGTAACTGCCGTGCAGGAAGGGCAATGCACGGAAGACCTCCTCCCCGATCGGCCAGGCGTCCGTGGTACTGTGGCGAACGAATCCGTAGGCGACCAACAGCCCGGAGAAGGTCAGGGCGTCGGACACCAAGAAGAACCACATCATCATCTTCCCGTAGCTGATGCTGAACGGGGAGCGGCCGCCGCCCCAGAGGACGTCGTTGCTCAGTGCCTTGCTTGCGTCTCCTGCCATGGTGGTATTTCCGGCCGCAATGTTAGTGAACAAAGACCAAGAACAAAAGGAGGTATATCCACAGCCCCCCGAGGAAATGCCAGTAGACGGTACCTGCCCACAGGCCCGCATGGTCCTGTTGGGTGTAACGCCCCTGCAGTGCCATCACGATCATGATCACCAAGCTCAACAAACCGAACGCCAGGTGCGCCAGGTGCGCTGCCGTAAGGGCGTAGAAGTAGGAGCTGGACCCGTTGCTTTGCTCGTCCAGGTCGGCGTTCAGGGGCTTGGCGCGGGCCATGTCATCGGGATGATAGAAGTTGCCCGATTCCAGGACCAGGGGAACGCTTTTGTAGCGGATGGTGTAGTCGGTCCCGTAGGTGCCTTTGTTATCCAATACCTTGCCGGAGAGGAAGTTACCCTTGGCCACTAGTTCCTTCCACCCTTGGAATTGCGACCATGTGAAGACACCTCCCAGGAGCAAGGTGAGCACCAACATCGGGGTAATGACCGCATTCCGACCCTTCCTCGCGGCGCTCAGGGCCAATTGGGCGAAAACACTCCCCAATACGATGGCCCCGGTACTCACCAGGAAGGGCTTCGGCATGGTGATATCCACCCAATACCCGCCACTCATGCTCACCACGTACGCACTGGTCAGCCCAGCGAAGAACATGACGATGGCGATGATCACGAACCACGTCAGCGCCTTGCGCGTGCGCACGGTGCGCTCCAGCAGTTCCTGCGGGGTGAAGATATCCTGGGTCATGGGGTGTCCAGCACGTAGGCCAACTGGACCAGGGGTAGATACAGGAAGCTGGCGAACATAAGGTGGCGCGCATCCTTCTTGTTACCAGTAAGGAACAGGCGCAAGGCCGGGACCACCATCACCAACCCACCCAGCACCGCCACCACCATGGCCGAATTACCCGTGAAGCCGAAGACCCATGGTAGCATCCCGACAGGGATAACGAACAGGGTGTACAAAAGGATCATTGCCGCACTCTTGCCATCCGGCGACCCACCACCGGGCAACAGCTTGAAACCTGCGCGGCGATAGTCCTCGTCCAACACCCAGGCGATGGCCCAGAAGTGTGGGAACTGCCACATGAACTGCATAGCGAAGAGCAGTCCTGCACCAAGATCGAACCGGCCTGTGGCGGCCACATAACCCAACATCGGTGGAAAAGCTCCTGGAAAGGCCCCGACGAAGACCGCCCAGGAGGAGAGTTTCTTCAGCGGCGTGTACAATGCCACGTACATGAAAAGCGAAAGGAAACCGAGGATGCTCGTCAACGCTCCGAACTGCAACCACAGCATGAGCGTGGCAATACCGGCGGCAAGGAATGCGGCGATCACTGCTTCGGTGGAACTCAACACCCCTTTCACCAGGGGTCGTTCACTCGTGCGCTTCATCAGTGCATCCTCACGGACCTCAAGCACCTGGTTGAACGCATTGGAAGCACCGGTCAATAGGGTCCCGGCCACACAGAGGCCGATGAGGCCCAGCCACGAAAAGGAACCCGCAGGGATGCCGAAGAGGTAGCCGAAGGCAGCGCTCAGGACCACCAAGGAGGCCAACCGCAACTTGAAGAGCACGGCCAAGCTGCGCATCTTGGCGGGAACGTGGACCTCAGGAACGGCAGTGGTCGGTTGCAAAGCGCCGCAAAAGTACCGATCGGGATCGAACCGCGATC
>DEQO01000099.1 GCA_002360495.1 Flavobacteriales bacterium UBA3364 | reverse complement strand
ATAGATGATGATGCGCGAAGAGGCCTTAGCAGTTTTTCAAAGCTGGATAGAAAAACCCGATAAGATCGAATACTGATCGATGTCTAATACATATCTTTACCTGCTTTTCGCACTGCTAGCCGGCGCTATGATGCCGACACAAGCGACCGTGAACGGAAAAATGGCGTCCGTTTTGCAAAGCCCGATACTCGCCGCTTTTGTCTCGTTTCTCGTGGGCACTATCGCATTGTTTGTTTACGCTTTGTTATCCGGCGAGACGCTTTCAACGCTTGCAGACGCTAAAAATGCCCCGCCGATCGCGTGGATCGGTGGCATTCTCGGTGCTTTTTTCGTTGCCGCTGCCGTCATCCTCGTTCCTCGACTGGGTGTTGCGATGACATTTAGTTCGATAATCGCCGGTCAAATGCTCGTTACGCTTGTTATTGACCATTTCGGGCTGCTCGGTGTTCCCGTGAAAGAGATAAGCCTTGCTCGTGTTGGCGGCATCTTGCTTATCACTGCCGGCGTAATTTTGATTCGAAGATATTAACCGCAGATGGACGCAGATCAACGCAGATCTACTTCGGGTTGATTTCTTATCTGCGTTTATCCGCGTTCATCCGCGGTTCGCCCGTGTTAGATGATCGATTTCATCCTCAACAACCAGGACATATCCACCGATCTGCCGTCGGGTATGACGGTTCTTGATTTTGTCCGCTATCACAAGAATTTAAAAGGCACCAAGATCGGCTGCCGCGAAGGCGACTGTGGCGCGTGCACCGTGCTTGTGGGTACGCTCAAGGGTGATCGCGTCGAATACATATCGATGACCTCGTGCTTGCTGGCACTGGCAAGCGTTCAAGGCAAGCACATCGTTACGGTGGAAGGCCTGAACATGGAAAAGCTCACCCCAGTGCAGCAGGCGATGGTGGATGAGAGCGGCACGCAATGCGGATTCTGTACACCGGGTTTCGTGGTGAGCATGAGCGGTTGCTGCTTGTCCAATGAAAAGGTGGATCGGCCTTCGGCGGTCAAGGCGATCGACGGGAACATCTGCCGCTGCACAGGCTACAGATCGATCGAAAGAGCGGCCATCCATGTTGCTGACCAGCTCGCTGCAAAGGACCTGAAGGATGCGATAGGCTGGTCGGTGAAGAACGGCTTCATTCCGGCTTACTTCAATGGGATCAAAGCGCGCTTGCAAGCCGTTCAGCCAAGCAACCATCAACCAACAACGAGCAACGGCGTTACCATTGCCGGAGGCACCGACCTCTACGTGCAGAAACACGACACCATGCACCACTCACCGGTGCACTCGGTGTTCAATGATGAAGAGCTGAAAGGCATCCGCATCGAAGGCGATCATTGCATAATCGGTGGCGCATGCACGGCGGCGGACCTCATGGGTTCCGCCGAGATGGAACGCCTGTTGCCCGCGCTTAAAGCTCATCTGCTGCTCGTCTCCTCAACGCCCATCCGCAACATGGGCACCGTGGCTGGCAACTTTGTGAACGCCTCCCCTATCGGCGACCTCACCGCGATGTTCATCGCATTGGACAGCGCGATCACATTGAAGGGTGCCGCAGGCGCACGCAGCCTGAAGCTGAAAGACCTCTACAAGGGCTACAAGCAGCTGGACAAGTCACCGGACGAGATCCTCACTTCCGTCCGATTCTCCGTGCCGTCGAAGAACACGCGCTTCCACTTCGAAAAAGTGAGCAAGCGCACCTACCTGGACATTGCCAGCGTGAACACCGCGATCCGGTTGGAGATGAACGGCGACACGATCCGGGAATCGCATGTGAGCGCGGGTGGCGTGGCACCTATCCCGAAGTACCTCGCGAACACATCGGCCTTTCTAGCGGGTAAACCGATATCGAGAGAGACCGTTCACTCCGCCATCAAGGTGATGAACGACGAGATCGCACCGATCAGCGACGTGCGCGGCACCGCCGACTACAAGCGCCTGCTGCTTCGTCAACTGTTCTTCGCGCATTTCATGGAGCTGTTCCCGGAGCGTTTCACCTTGACCGAACTGGTCGCATGAAGAACGTCGACAGCGCTGGCCATGTGACCGGTCGTTCGATCTATCTCGACGACATACCCGTGCAGCAGGGTACGCTTTACGCGCTGCCCTATGATGCTCCAACTGCCCACGCGCACATCAAGAAGCTGGACGTGAGCAAGGCCGCTGCTGCGCCGGGTGTTTTACGGATCCTCACCTTCAAGGATGTCACCGGCGAGAACCAGATCGGTGGCATCATTCCGGATGAGCCATTGTTCGCTGAGCACGAGATCCACTTCTGGGGCATGCCCGTGGCGCTGATACTTGCGACAAGCGAGGATGCGGCGGTGCAGGCACGCAAGCTCATCACCATCGAACTGGATGAATTGCCTGTTATCACCGATCCGCGGGAGGCGCGCGCGAAAGGCGAACTGATCATCCCGCCACGCAGTTTCAAGCTTGGTGACACGGTAAACGCCTGGTCGAAGTGCGTGCATGTGTTCGAGGGCCGCGCGGACAACAACGGTCAGGAGCACCTGTACATCGAGACGCAGGGTGCCTACGCCTATCCCACTGAGCACGACAGCATCCGCATCTCGTCGAGTACGCAAGGCCCTACCGCTGTTCAACGCACCATCGCGCGTGTGTTGGGCATTCCCATGCACCGCGTGGAAGTCGACGTGACCCGTCTCGGAGGTGGCTTTGGTGGCAAGGAGGACCAGGCCTCAGCGTGGGCAGCACTCGTGGCGCTTGCCGCCTATGTGCTGAAGAAGCCTGTGAAGTTGAGCATGAACCGCATGGATGACATGCGCATGACGGGCAAGCGGCACCCGTACAGCAGCGATTACAAGATCGGCTTCGACAAGGACCTGAAGATCCTCGCCTACGAAGCCACATTCCATCAGAACGCTGGCGCGGCCGCTGACCTCTCACCAGCTGTGATGGAGCGCACGCTCTTCCACGCGACGAACAGCTACTTCATCCCGAACGTACAGGTGACCGCCTACTCGTGCCGCACGCACCTGCCGCCGAACACGGCCTTCCGCGGCTTCGGTGGCCCACAGGGCATGTTCGTGATCGAGAGCGCCATTGCACATGCGGCAGAGAGACTCGGCGTGTCCGCGCGCGAGATCCAGAAGCGCAATCTCTTGCAGGAGGGCAGCGAGTTCAGTTATGGACAGATCGCGCAACGTGTGAACGCTCAAGCCTGTTGGGAGCTGACCGAACAGAAGTTCGACCTCGACAAGCTGCAGGCGGAAGTCGATGCCTTCAACGCGAAGAGCACGACGCACAAGAAGGGCATGGCGATGATGCCGATCTGTTTCGGCATCTCGTTCACCAACACACCGATGAACCACGCGCGGGCCTTGGTGCACGTGTACCAGGACGGCAGCGTAGGTGTGAGCACCGGCGGCGTGGAGATGGGCCAGGGCCTCAACACCAAAATGGTGCAGGTGGCAGCACAGGCCTTCGGCATCGATCCATCGCGGGTGAAGTTGGAGAGCACGAACACCACACGCGTCGCGAACACCAGTCCCAGTGCAGCAAGCGCTACCGCGGACCTGAACGGCAAGGCACTGGAGAACGGCTGTAGGGCGATCCTTGAACGATTGAAGGAGAAAGCATCACGGATGTTGAACACTCCGCCGGATGCGATCACGATCTCGAACGAGCACGTGCTCAACAACGGCAAGCCCACCGAGCTCGACTGGAAGAAACTCGTACACGCCGCGCACTGGGACCGCGTGAACCTGAGCGAGAGCGGCCACTACGCCACGCCGGAGATCCACTTCGACAAGAGCAAGGAGAAAGGCCATCCGTTCGCATACCATGTCTATGGCACAGCGGCGGTGATGGTCACGGTGGATTGCGTGCGCGGACGGTACGAGATCGACGCAGTGAAGCTGGTGCATGACTTCGGCAAGCGCATGAACGACGCGGTGGACATCGGCCAGATCGAAGGCGGTCTGGTGCAGGGCCTCGGCTGGATGACGATGGAGGAGATCGCTTACAATGAGAAAGGCAAACTGCTGAGCAACGCGCTGAGCACCTACAAGGTGCCCGACATCCACAGCGTGCCGAAGGAGATCACGATCGAAGCACTACCGACCGACGGCCACCCGCTGGCCATCCGCCGCAGCAAGGCCGTGGGCGAACCGCCGCTGATGTACGGCATCGGGGTGTACTTCGCGATCCAGAACGCGATCAAAACCTTCCGGCCGGATGCGCGGATGGTGTTCGATGCGCCGTACACGCCGGAGAAGGTGTTGATGAGCCTCTATGCCTGATGGAACGCAGGTGACGCTGATGGTTATGATGAGCGCTGATATGAGCAGGCTGGCGGCGCGTCGTTTACCTTTGGACAAGAACCCATTGCCATGAGCCGGATCGAGTTCAAGCAGGCGAGCATCGCGAAACAGGTGTTCAACACCAGCGACGAGGAAGTGCTCGACCAGGTGAAGGCGGTACTGGACCTGCAGAGCGGCGACTGGTGGAAAAACCTGCCCGCCAAAGTCCGCAAGGATGTGGAGCAGAGTCTGGCGCAAGCCGACACTGGCGAGACCGTGAGCCATGCCGAAGCCATGAAGCAGATCCGCGCATGGCGAAAGCGGTAAGGTGGACACCGAAGGCGATCGCCACGTACATCGCCGTACTGAGCTACCTGCGCGAGAAGTGGACCGCTCGCGAAGAACAGCGTTTCGTTGATGAGGTCGAGGAAACTGTCCGGTACATCGTCATGTTCCCAAAGGGCTTCCGCAGCACTGGTCATGCACGGCTCCGTGAAGCGCCGCTCAAACCTCACAACATTCTGCTCTACCGCATCGACCGGTCAGCGATCGTGATCATCGGCCTTTTCGACATGCGCAGGCACCCCAAGTACCTGAAGCAACTGAAAGGAGGATGGAAGAAAGCATGAACTTCCGGCCGGATGCGCGCCTGCCTGCCGAAGGCAG
>DEQO01000148.1:4246-4471 GCA_002360495.1 Flavobacteriales bacterium UBA3364 | reverse complement strand
ATCGGACCTACCCATAATGAAAACCCCGCATCGCCTGGGCCATGCGGGGTTCCAATGATGTCTGTGCGCCTAGGCGAGCTGGCCTTGAAGCTTCTGGCTCAACTGGCTTTTGGGCACGGCGCCTACGCTGCGGTCCACGACCTGCCCGTTCTTCAGGAACAGGATCGTCGGGATGCTACGGATGCCATATTTCATGGCCACCTGCGGGTTGTTGTCCACGTTCAG
>DEQO01000148.1:0-4197 GCA_002360495.1 Flavobacteriales bacterium UBA3364 | reverse complement strand
GGTTGTTGTCCACGTTCAGTTTACCGATCACGGCCTTTCCGTCGTATTCCTTCGCGAGTTCCTCCACTACCGGGCCTACCATGCGGCAGGGGCCGCACCATTCCGTCCAGAAGTCGACCATTACAGGTTTGTCGCTCTTCAGCGCGAGTTCCTCAAAATTGCTGTCGGTGAGTTCGAGTGCCATTGTTCTTGGGTAGGCATCTTGCGATGCTTCGTTTGTTTCGGTTCGTTGGTCGTGCAAGTTGGGGAACCCTGACGTTCGTTCCATGCGGCCTCCCCGTCAGTTTTCCACGCGTTACGCGCACAAAGGTACCGCCCATCGGCAATTTCCTTGCCATGGAAAGTATTCTGACGATCCGTCAGTTCAGCGTGTAGGACACATCGGTAAGGGTGTCCAGCGCCCGCACGAATTCCTCCGTCAATCCGACGCTGATACCCTTGCTGGGTGCGTCCAAGGCCATCTTTTCCTGCTGACTGATCAACTGCACGTTGACCTTGCATTTGCCCGGCGAGGTTCGCAGTAGCTGTCCAAGTTCGCGGGCCAAGGTGTCGTTGATCCGCTCGGCCTCCAGTTTCAAGGTGAGCTTGGTGATGTACTTGTCCCGTGCATCGCTCAACAGGTCGATGGAGGTGATCTTGAATTCCATCTGCCCTTCATCGCGTCCCCAGGTGCGGGCGCTTGCGCGTCCTTTCACGAGCAACAATGCCCCGGTCTGCAGGAACAACTTGTACTTCAGGTAGTCCTCGCTGAAGAGCATGAGATCGTGCATGCCCGAATGATCTTCGAGTGACAGGGTGCCGAACGACTTCCCGCTTTTCGCGATGCGGTGTTCGGCCTTGGTGACAATACCCGCGAGGGTCAGGTCGCGACCCGCCAGCTTGTCCAGTTCCTTCAGGTCCGGCAGGGTGGCGTTGCACAGGTACTTGATCTCCAACCGGTGATCGTCAAGGGGGTGACCGCTCAGGTAGAAGCCGATCACCTCTTTCTCGTAGTGCAACTGCTCCAGCGCACTCCATCCTTCGATCTGCGGGATGGCGGGTTCGGGAATGTGAGCACCTTCCTCAGCATCACCGAACATGCTCACCTGGCTGCTGTCCTCACCGTCCTGGTGCTGTTGGCCGTAACGGACCAAGGTTTCGATCCACGTGGGTTTTCCTTCACCGGCGGTGTGGAAGAAGTGTGCGCGTTGCACGTTCAGTGAATCGAACGCACCACCGTAGGCCAGGCTCTCCAGCGCTTTGCGGTTCGCGCTGCGCAAGTTCACACGGCGCAATAGATCGAAGACCGATGTGTACGGACCATCCTTCCTGCGCCCTTCCACAATGGACTCGACTGCACCTTCGCCCACACCTTTCACCGCGCCTAGACCGAAGCGGATCTGCCCGGCCTTGTTCACGCTGAACTGGAACTGGCTTTCGTTCACGTCCGGACCGAGCACCTTGATGCCCATCCGACGGCACTCTTCCATGAAGAAGGTGATCTTGTCGATGCTGCCTTGCGAGTGCGTGAGCACGCTGGCCATGTACTCGCTGGGGTAGTTGGCCTTCAGCCAGGCGGTCTGGTAGGCCACGAAGGCGTAACAGGTGGAGTGCGACTTGTTGAAGGCGTACTGGGCGAAGGCTTCCCAATCGGTCCAGACCTTGTTGCACACCTTGCCGTCGAGTCCCCTGGCAGCGGTGCCTTCCAGGAACTTGCCTTTCATCTTGTCCAGCGTGGCGCGGTCCTTCTTGCCCATCGCCTTGCGCAGCACGTCGGCATCGCCCTTGGTGAAGCCCGCGAGCTTTTGGCTCAGCAACATCACCTGCTCCTGGTACACCGTTACGCCGTAGGTCTCCTTCAGCAGGTCCTCCATTTCCGGCAGGTCGTACACGATCTTCTCCAGACCATGCTTGCGCTTGATGAAGGTGGGGATGTATTCCAGCGGCCCCGGGCGGTACAGGGCGTTCATGGCGATGAGGTCGCCGAACTGGTCAGCCTTTAGTTCGCGCAGGTACTTCTGCATGCCCGCGCTTTCGAACTGGAAGGTGCCGTTGGTCTCGGCGCGCTGATAGAGCGAATAGGTCTTCGGGTCGTCCAGCGGAATGCCGTCGATGTCGATCCGGATGCCATGGTTCTCATCGATCATACGCAAGGCATCGCGGATGATGGTGAGCGTTTTCAGGCCGAGGAAGTCCATCTTGATCACACCAGCATCCTCCACCACCTTGCCGTCATACTGCGTGAGCAGCAAGGTGCTCTCCTTACTGGTGCAGACGGGTAGGATCTCCGTAAGGTCCTTGGGAGCGATGATGATGCCCGCAGCGTGTACACCCGTTCCACGCACGGAGCCTTCGAGCTTTTCGGCCGCCTGCAATACGTCGCTCGTGAGTTCGCCGCTTTCGAGCACTTCGCGCAGTTGTTTCACCAACGCGATCTCTTCGCTGCCCAGGTTCTCCTTGCCCTTCAGGCTGCCATCGCCATCCAGCGGCGCGCGCAACAGGCGACCGAGTTCGATGCCTGGACGTTCGGGGATCAGTTTCGCCAACCGATCGGCCTCGGGCAACGGCAGGTCCATTACGCGGGCCACGTCGCGGATGCTGCTCTTCGCCGCCATGCTGCCATAGGTGATGATCTGCGCAACCTGGTTCTGGCCGTATTTCTCCACCACGTAGTCGATCACCTTCTGCCGGCCTTCGTCGTCGAAGTCCGTATCGATATCGGGCATGCTCTTGCGGTCCGGGTTCAGGAAGCGCTCGAACAGCAGGTCGTACTTGATCGGGTCGATGTTGGTGATGCCGATGCAATAGGCCACCGCGCTGCCCGCCGCACTGCCACGGCCCGGGCCGATCAACACACCGATCTCGCGACCGTGGTTGATGAAGTCCTGCACGATGAGGAAGTAGCCCGCGAAACCCATGGTGCGGATCACGAAGAGCTCGAAATCCAGCCGCTCCTTGATCTTGGCGTCAAGGGAATCGATGCCCGACACACCGTCGTTGATGTAGCGCTTGATGGCCCCTTGGTTGGTCAGGTGCTGGAGGTACTCGTCCTGATCCGTGAAGCCCTCGGGCAGCTGGTAGTTGGGCAGCAGGATGTCCTTCTTCAGCTTCAAGGTCTCCACCTTGTCCACGATCAGGCCGGTGTTGTCCAAAGCCTCTGGCAGGTCGCTGAAGGTCTGGGCCATCTGCGCCTGCGTCTTGAAGAAGAACTGGTCGTTGGGGAAGCCGAAGCGCTTGTCCTTCGTGCTGGTGTCCTCGTCCGTGGCGATCGGCGTGCTCTGCTTCTCGCCGGTGTTCACGCAGAGCAGGATGTCATGCGCGTTACTGTCCTCCTGGTCGGTGTAGTGGCTGTCGTTGCTGGCGATGATGGGCACGTTGTACTTCCGCGACCATTGCACCAGCACCGCGTTCACCTTGTCCTGCTCCGGAATGCCGTGGCGCTGCAGTTCGATGTAATAGTCCTCGCCGAACAGGTCGAGCCACCACTTGAATTCGGCTTCCGCCGCGCTCAGGTCCCCGTCACCGGCGCGCATGATCGCCTGCGGTACACTGGCGCCCAGGCAGCAGGTGGTGGCGATGAGGCCCTCGTGGTATTGGAGGATCAGCTCCTTGTCGATCCGCGGGTACTTGCTGTAGAAGCCGTCGATGAAGCCCAGCGAGCATAGCTTGCTGAGGTTCTTGTAGCCCTCCGCGTTCTTGGCCAGCATCAGCTGGTGGAAACGCTTGTCCTTGTCGTCCCGGGTGAAGGTCTTCTTGTGGCGGTCCGCCACCACGTAGAACTCACAACCCACGATGGGCTTCACAGCATGTTGATCAGCCTGGCCCGGGCTTGACCCGGGCTTCTTGTGCTTGCCCGCCTCGGCCACGAACTTGAACGCACCGAACATGTTGCCATGGTCCGTGATAGCCAGCGCGGGTTGGCCGTCCTTGGCCGCTTTCTTGAAGAGCGAGGGGATGCTGGCGGCGCCGTCGAGGAGGCTGAACTGCGTGTGGACGTGGAGGTGGGAGAACTGCATGGCGGAAGGGGCCACGAAGTTACCCGAAGGGGGTGGGGTGGGAGGTGATCAGTTATCCACGATCCCGCCGTTCAGCGGGCGGCGTCAGACCACTTTCACCACCGCCTCGCACCGCACAGGGAAGTTCACGCTGCGGGCGATGAAGCAGTACTTGTGCACCTCGCCGTGGAAGTAGCGCGCCTTCTCCAGCATGCTCTCCTCG
>DEQO01000133.1 GCA_002360495.1 Flavobacteriales bacterium UBA3364 | reverse complement strand
GCTCTTGCGGTCCAATAACACGCCTTGCAAACGCCCATACGGGCACACCGTGGTGCAGGCCTGTTCCCGGAAGAAGGCGAAGTTGCCATAGAACACGCCGCTGAAAACCATCATCGCTATCAGCCCACCGGTGTGTTGTGCCGCTGGCTCGCGCACCATGCGCAATAGTTCATCGCTACCGATGATGTAGGCCAGGAACGTGTTGCCGATCAGGAAGCTGATGGCGAAGAAGATGGTGTGTTTCAGCCCCTTCTTCCACGCCTTGTCGGCGGTGAGCGGACCCTTGTTCAGCGCTTGTTGTTGTTTCCAATCCCCTTCGATGGCATACTCGATCCGGCGGAAGACGTGCTCCATGAACACCGTTTGCGGACAGGCCCAGCCACAGAACAAGCGACCGAAAGCCACGGTGAACAAGGCCACGAAGATGATGAACGTGATGAAGCCGATCACGAAGATCAGGAAGTCCTGTGGCCAGAAGACCTGACCGAAGAACACGAAGCGGCGCTCGATGATGTTGATCATCAGCACCGGTTCGCCGCCGATGCGCAGGAAGGGTCCAACGAAGAGCAAGGTGAGCAGCGCGTAGCCGAACCACTGGCGCCAGTTGGTGAACTTGCCCGATGGCTTCTTCGGGTATACCCAGATCCGTTTGCCCGCCTTGTCGACCGTGCTGATGGAGTCGCGATAACTGTCGTGGTCCTGACCGATCGCGGCAGCGTCACGTTTGATATGGGCGGGTTGCGGGCTCATCTACTGTGCCGCGACACGCATGGTGTCCACCGGTGGGGCAGGCGCTGTTCCGGTGGTGTCCGCCGGCGCGGTCGCGTCGGTCCAAACGTCCCCTTGCGGTGCCTTCTGGGTAGCGGGTCCAGTGCCCTGGAGGCTCAGGATGTAGCTGGCCACCGCGGCGATCTCCACTGGTTTCAATTGCGCCTTCCAACTGATCATGCCCTTCTCCGGCACCCCGTTCTTGATGGCGGCGAACACATTCTTCACGCCTCCGCCATGGAGCCAGTAGGCATCGGTAAGATTTGGGCCCACGGAGGTCTCGGAACCTGCCGCATCCGCACCGTGGCAGGGCGTGCAATACTGGTTGAAGATGGCTGCACCGCTCGCCAGGTCGGCTGGTTCGGTACTCAATGTCACCGTGTTCTCGTCCACCACGCTCTTCAAGGTGGCCATATAGGCGGCTACATCGGTTTTCGCTTCTGTCATCTCGGTCACATACTCGGTCCGCTGGTCAGGTATGAAGTCCGCTACATGTACACCGAAGAGGTAGACGACGCTCCATATGATGGACCCGTAGAAGAGCCACACCCACCAAGGCGGCAGCACGTTGTCCAATTCACGGATCCCATCATACTCGTGGTGCATCAGGATATCCTGTTCCCGCTCCACGGACACCTGGCGGGTCAGTTTCGCCATCAGCTTATCCGCCCACGTAGGCCCTTTGGGCGCGGCGCTCATGGCACTGTCCTCCACGCCGGTCACCACCTTGGTAAGGCCGCGTAGGAGGTTGAGCTGTGCGAGCATCAGGATGAAGAGCAGCACGTTCACGACCAACAACAACCAGAACAGCTCATAGGGGCTCATGGTGCTCGATCCCCCCTTGTACGCTTGTGCGTTCGCACTACCGGCGGTCAACAGGAACAACGGGACCAGTATCGCAGCGCGACCACCGCTACCGGGTTTGCGTTTCGCCCACGCACCGGCGTTGCTCATGGTGCGCATGATGCCGGAAAGGCTCAATATGAAGATCACCTGCACCACGGCCAGTCCGGTCATGGCATAGATCAAGGTCATGTCCACCGCGAAGAGAGGCGCGGAGGGTGCCTTCGCGACGGCCTCTTGTGCGAACAACGGTACGTGCAGGACCGCCATGGTGGCCAAGGCCGTGCCGCGAAATGCGAATGTGCGATCAGTGCGCATGATCGATGGGTGCATGGGATAGTTGATCGGTGTTGAGCGGCAAAGCGGCCATGTGCTCGATGTGTGGGCGGCCCACTTTGCGCAGCCACACCAGCATGACCAGGAAGAACCCGAAGAAGAGGAGGAAGGAGATCACCGGATAGATCCCCACACCGGCGATGGTGTCCAAGTGGTGTTTGATGAACTTGAGCATGGTGGATCAGTTGGCAGTGGCAGCAACTACCGCAGGCTTCGCCTTGATGTCGGTGCCCACACGCTGTAGGTAGGCTATCACGGCGATGATCTCGCGGTCGCTCAGTGCATCGATACCGGCCTTCTTCAGGTCCGCAACGATGATCCCGCTTTGTACCGCGAGGTCCGCGTTCGCCTTCGACGGGAAGTCCGCTGCGTAGGGTACGCCCATGGTGATCATGGCCTCGATCTTCTTCGTGGTCGTCGTGGTGTCCAGGACATCCTCGAACAAGTGCGTATAGGCCGGCATCAATGACCCGGGGCTCATGCTGGTGGGGTCCCACATGTGGTAATAGTGCCAGCTGTTCGGGTACTTCCCACCCACGCGCAGCAGGTCCGGCCCGGTGCGCTTGCTACCCCATTGGAAAGGATGGTCGAACACGAACTCGCCGGCTTTCGCGTACTCGCCGTAACGCTCGGTCTCGCTGCGGAACGGACGGACCATCTGGCTGTGGCAGGTGTAGCAACCTTCGCGCACATAGATGTCCCGACCGTGCAATTCGAGCGGTGTGTACGGCTTCACGCTGCTGATGGTGGGCACGTTGCTCTTCACCAGGAAGGTGGGGACCAGTTCCAAAATGCCACCGATGGCGACCACCACCAAGCTCACTACGAGCATCTGGATGGGTCGACGCTCGATCACGCGGTGCCAGTACCCGCTCTCGGTAACCACCGCCACCTTCTCCAAGGCGGGGGCTTCGGCCTCCTCGTTGGCGAGCAACTTGCCCGCGGCCACCGTCTTCCACACGTTGTAGATCATGATGAATACGCCGATGATGTAGATGGATCCACCGACGGCGCGCAGCCAGTACGCGGTCTTGATCTGCAACAGCGTGTCCAGGAAATTCGGGTACACCAGGAAACCGTCCGGTGTGAACTGTTTCCACATCATCGCTTGGAAGAAACCGGCGAAATACAGCGGAATGGCATACACGATGATGCCCAAGGTGCCCAGCCAGAAGTGGACGTTCGCCAACTTCTGCGAGAACAGTTGCGTACCGTAAAGGCGGGGCACCAACCAGTAGATCATGCCGAAGGCCATGAAACCGTTCCAGCCGATGCCACCGATGTGGACGTGCGCCACGATCCAATCCGTGAAGTGTGCGATCGCGTTGATCGACTTCAAACTCAACAACGGTCCTTCCAACGTTGCCATGCCGTAGCAGGTCACGGCCACGACGAAGAACTTCAGCACGGGATCCTCGCGCACCCGGTCCCAAGCCCCGCGCAAGGTGAGCAGTCCGTTGAGCATGCCACCCCAGCTGGGAGCAATGAGCATGATGCTGAAGACCGTGCCGAGGCTCTGTGCCCAATCGGGCAGCGCGCTATAGAGCAGGTGATGCGGACCGGCCCAGATATAAAGGAAGATGAGGGCCCAGAAGTGGATGATGCTGAGCTTGTAGCTGTACACCGGCCTGTTCGCCGCCTTCGGCAGGAAGTAGTACATCAGGCCCAAGTAGGGCGTGGTGAGGAAGAAGGCCACCGCATTGTGACCGTACCACCACTGCACCAGTGCGTCCTGCACACCTGCGTACCAACTGTAGCTCTTGGTGAGCGAGATCGGCAGTTCGATGCTGTTCACGATGTGCAGCATGGCCACGGTGACCCAAGTGGCGATGTAGAACCAGATGGCCACGTACAAGTGCCGCTCGCGCCGCTTCAGGATGGTCCCGAACATGTTGATACCGAACACCACCCACACCAAGGTGATCGCGATGTCGATGGGCCATTCCAACTCAGCGTACTCCTTGCCGGAGGTCATGCCCAATGGCAGCGTCACCGCTGCCGAGACGATGATCAACTGCCAGCCCCAGAAGTGGACTTTGCTGAGCACGTCGCTGAACATGCGCGTCTTCAGCAGCCGCTGAAGGCTGTAGTACACACCGGCGAAAATGCCGTTGCCCACGAAGGCGAAGATCACCGCATTGGTGTGCAATGGGCGGAGCCGCCCGAAAGAGAACCACGATGCGAAGTTGAACTCCGGAAGCACCAGCTGCAGTGCCGCTATCAGCCCCACCAGCATGCCCACCACACCCCATAGGATCGTGATGAACAGGAAGTTCTTGACGATGCGGTTGTCGTATTGGAAGCGCTCTATCATGTCACATTTTTTCGTTGGATCGGGGCCGATCATCATTCAGCATGCGCACCGCTGGAGAGCGGTCATCGTCGTACTGCCCGCGACGCACTGCACGCACGAACGCCGCCAGGAAAACGGCGGCGACCAAGGTGCTGGCCGCTATCAGCAGGAAGATGACGCTCATCAGGTGAATCGCTTTGCGTTGCGAAAGTCCCGCGCACGCCCCACATGGTTCATGAGGCCGGTCAGGCTCCAAACTGACATCTGTCAGCTTTTCGCGACGTGCCCCACCGGCAGCAGGAACAACGAAGGCGCCCTTGCGGACGCCCCCATTGACTTTCACCGGGCACCTCTGCAAAGGGCCGGTCAAGAACATCGTGTCACTGAACAGGTGCCGGTGGCAGGATCACCTTGTCGATCACGTGTACGATACCGTTGCTGGCCGGTACCGACGCCACGATGGTGGCATCGTTGATCATGATCTTGCCATCCTTCACCATGATCTTCGCGTTGCTGCCGTTCACCATGCCCATGGACTGCCCGTCGCGTAGCATGTCCGCTTTGAATACACCCACTGCTACATGGTATTGTAGAATGTCCTGCAGATCGCTCTTCTTTTCGGGTTTCAACAAGCCTTCCACTGTTCCGGCGGGCAAGGCATCAAAGGCGGCGTTCGTGGGAGCGAACACCGTGAAGGGACCCGCGTTGCTGAGCGCATCCACCAATTCGCCGGCTTTCACGGCTGCGACGAGCGTGGTGTGGTCGGGTGAGCCCACGGCAACACCCACTACGTTCTTCTGTGAAAGTTCGTCCTTCACGGTGGATTGACCACCGCCGGGAACCGTAGCTTCCGATGGTGTGGAAGCGGCGGTTTCTTCTGCTGCCGGGCTTGCGCCACACGCGGCCAGGAAGCCGGAAGCGATCAGGATCAGGGACCAATGCGAGGTGCGGAAGGAGTTCATGGTGTTCGGTTCTTTATGTGGGACAAGATCGTCCGGTATTCGGGTTCGGCGCGTGATGGATGTCAGCTCGTGTGGTGCAGTTCGTCAGTCTGCGTAGCGGCGTGGCACAGGATGTGGGCATCACAGGTCCTTGCGTGCGAACGTGCGCACAGCACCCCACGCGGGCAGCAGCATCCACAATAGCAAGGCAACGAAGGATACGAGCATGCCACCGGCGCCGCCGAAGAACTTCTGGTATACCGCACCGGTGTATCCCAGTAGCGCGGCAAGGTCGACCTTCAGCATGACCAGGATACGCGAGAGGTCGATCGGGTTCAGCGCAGCGAGTGGCACGATCACAGGTTCGATGGGCCTATCACTGAAGCTGAACATCAGCCACAGCAACAGCGAATCGTAGACCAACACCATGAAGACCCAAGTCGCCAGTCCAATGCCCACGGCCTTCGCGCGGTCGCGTTGCCCAACGGCAATGAACATGCCCAGTGCACAAAAGACCAAGGTGAGCGCCGCGCCGGTGAGCAAAAGGGTCCAACCGATAGGACTTGGGGCATACGCCACCACGGGGAATCCCACGCCGAAGAGGAAACTGACCAGCAGCGCGGTGCCAATGGCAAGGAACTGGGCACGGGTGATGCTCTGCCTGCGCAAGGGTTGCACCGCCAACAGCACCGTGAATTCGTATTGGTTGTAGAAGTAGATGATGGTGAATATCAAGGCCAGCAACGGCACCAAAGCGAGCACCACCTGTGTAAGGCTGATCAACGCCTTGGTATTATCGGACTCCAGCATGAACAGCCCGACCGATACCAGCAGCAACAGCAGTGCATAACCCAGCGCGAACCGGTTGCGTGCGAGGTCGAGCAGCGTGTATTTATAGACTTTCCACATGGGCTGGCGGCAGTTGTGCGAGGTACTTGGGCAAGGCAAGCGCGAGCGATGGTTCGCCGGTCACTTCGGTTATCGTCTCGGGCGGTAGCGCGAAACGGAGCCGGCCATCCTGCAGGTAGGCAACACGGTCGCCCAAGCGCTGCACCTCCTCCATGATGTGCGAGGTGATCAGCACCGTGGCGCCATTGCGTTTGGCTTGCACCACCGCATCCAGCAACTTGGTGGCGCTCACAGGATCGAGTCCTGCGGTGGGTTCATCCAGTACGAGGATGTCGGGCCGGTAACGGAAGGCCAGCACAGCGCTCACTTTCTGGCGCATGCCACCGCTCAACGTGATGATGCGTTTGTCCAGCAACGCGTCCACACCCAGCAGCTTGATCAACCGATCATCAGTGGATCCCGATCTCGCATCGCGGATGTCGTTCATCATGCGCAGCAGCTGGTCCACCGTCAGTTCCCGGGGGAACTCAGCGTATTGGGGCATATAGCCGATCGCCGCGCGGTACAGCGGGTCGTTGCCCACCAACGCACCGTTCACCTGGATCGCGCCTTCTGTGGCTTTCACAAGTCCCAACAGGCACTTGATCAACGTGGTCTTGCCCGACCCGTTCGGACCGATCACCATCACCACTTCACCTTCCACGAAACGGGCGTTCACACCGCGCAAAGCCCACTGGTCGTGGTACCGTTTGCCAAGGCCTTCGAAGGCGATCCTATCCATGGGGACCAGTGGATCGGAGAATGGGACGATCAGTGAACGACCACCAGGTATGCAGGACCATGATCGCAGCGACGAGCGCCGAAGGGACCAAGGTTCGCTCACCGTACTGCTCGACCGATCGTCTGGCATGCTGCTCCCCTGATCGGTCCGGCGGGTGCATCAATGGTCCCGTGTCCTGCAACATAGCCGGGGTCAGCGTGGGCACCAAGCGCTCGCCTTGGTCCAACAGGTTCACCATCAAACTGCGCGAAAGCACCATGGCATAGGGCATGCGCTCCGTCACCAAGGCGAAAACGCTCAAAGGACGGTGCGGCACGTCGCCCCTTCCGTCGCGGTCCAGATCGTAACCCCGGTAACGGTCCCAGTAGTTGCCCTTCAACGTGGTCAGGACCAGATCTCCGTTGGTGGTCATATCGAAGGTGTTTCCGCTGAATCCGTTCCGTTCGAATACGGCGGCCGTGCTGTTCGCGAACAGTTTCACCGCCCAGCCGTTCGCTTGGAACCGGTTGTCCGTCACATTGGCCCGATTGCACCCGTCCAGCAAGATCCCCACCGTGTTGTCCACGAACATGTTGCGTTCGATGTGAGCGTCGTTGATCTCTTTCAGCAGCAAGCCGTACGAGCTGGCGCCCCGGTTGTGCTCGAACCGGTTGTCGGTCATGGTCACCTCGCGGGTGAACATCACCGCAACGCCTGCGCCGTTGTCGTGGAACAGGTTGCGCGTGTAACTGTCGCGGTGGCTGAACATGAAGTGCAGGCCGTAACGCGCGTTGTAGGCTGTAGTGTCGTTGCCCACATGTGAATCGGTGACGAATTCCAGGTAGATCCCATCGCGGTGGTGCATGGCTGTGTTCCGAAGCACTTCCACATGGCTGCATTTCCACAGATGGATGCCGTTCGCCCGCCGGTTCTCATCGGCCATGGGGTCGCCGATCACGCGGTTGTCCGCCACCAGTGCGTGGGTGACGCTGCTGAGGTAGATCCCGAAGAAGCACGACTCCACCCGGTTACCGATGATGCGGATATCGGTCACGCTTATGCATTTGATGCCCGCATTGTCGTTCATGTCACTCACCATCGTACCACGCACCACCAAACCTTGCAGGGTCACGTGCGGTGCTGATACCACCACGACCTCGCCCACGCCGCCGCCATCGATCACTGGCCAGCCTTGGCCCAATAGCACCACCGGCCGTTCAATGGTGATGGTACCCTCACGGTATGTGCCGGTGTGGATGATGATCGTATCACAGGTGTTGGCGAGTGCTTGTTTGATGGTCCCGCTTCCCGGCCACACGCTGCACACACGAGCGCTCGCTACACTTGTGCAGGTGGCGAGAAGGACGAGGAGAGCGGCTCGCAGCATGGGTCAATTCAGCGTTAGCCGCTTTCGCATACCCTTCCAGTCCAGCTCCTCGCCCGGGTGAGCGGCTGTTGCCGCTGTGCGCTCCGCTACGCTGACGAATGCGGCCACGTTCCCGTTCATCGGGCTCTTCAACGATGGTGCCGCCAGATAATGCGCCGTGGTCGCATCGATAAGCATACCCGGCTGCGCATGGTCGCACACCCACCAGCCGCGCACCTGGTCTTCCGCTATGCGACCCTCGGCCACGTGTTGCACCATGCATTCCGGCGAGTCGAACGCATAGGTGCGCCCTTGTTGCGTGACGATCGCCGCTGCGAATTGTCGGTCCATCACGTTCATGCGACAGTACGCGCACTCTGCTTTGCCATAGTCGATGGTCGGGTGTTCAGGGGTGCTGCATGCGCCGCTGAGGCCTGCCATCACGAGCAACGAAGAGACCACGGGGAGCGGGGTCGACCCGGTAGCTGCGACCTTTCGTGACGATGTCATCTTGCCGGGCCAGCGCCATTCCACGAACCACACGATGCACGCCAGGCTGATCACGGCGAAAAGGATCCACCCACCGGTGTCCGGCAACGACCACGCGTCGAAGTTCAAGAGCTTCTTGTGGCCGAAGAGCGGCGGTTGGTAGGCCATGCCCTCCACTTTGATCGCCGCGTGCGGGTCCAGGTCGTGCCCGTACTTGTAGCCCCAGGCGTACATGTCCCACATGGCCCAGATCACATAGGCGAAGAGCGCCATGATCCAGCTGAAGAAGGCGCCACGCCGGCCGATCAGTGCCGCGACCAGCCCCCAGCCGGCCAGGAGATAGAACGCGTAACGCATGATGGTGAACTCCGGGAACATGTCGTTCTCGATCGTGGCCATGCCGATGTAGTGGTTCAACCCGTTGATCTTCTGCACATCGCCGGTGAAGCGATCATGGAAGATCTGCAGCGCCAGCCCTTCGGGGTATTGCGGCGCGGCCAGATCGATCCGCCAGATGGGCACGTACAGCAGGCTGATGATCGCCAGGGCACATGCGCCGATCACGATGCGGGAGAAGGGGCGTGGGTGGGGAACGGTCATGTTTCGATCGGTCCGTTAATTGGAGCACCGGCGAGTTCTCGCCCGCCGGTGCTCCTGTTGTTCATCGATCCGGTCGCGGTTACGATCCAGCGTCCACGCTGCGTGTCTCGGCCTTGAGCGGTATGTTGCTGTTGGCCGGTGAAACGCGCACGT
>DEQO01000050.1 GCA_002360495.1 Flavobacteriales bacterium UBA3364 | reverse complement strand
GACACCACCGTGGAAGTGGTGGAAGGCATGCAGTTCGACCGCGGGTATCTGAGCCCCTACTTCGTGACCAACGCGGAGAAGATGGAGGCCGACCTGGACAACGCTTACATCCTGATCTACGACAAGAAGATCAGCACGATGAAGGAGCTTCTCCCCGTGCTCGAAAAAGCCGCACAGACCGGCAAGCCCCTGTTGATCATCAGCGAGGACGTGGATGGTGAAGCATTGGCCACCCTGGTGGTGAACAAGATCCGCGGCGCCCTGAAAGTGGCGGCTGTGAAGGCGCCTGGCTTCGGCGATCGCCGGAAGGCCATGCTGGAGGACATCGCCATCCTTACCGGCGGTACTGTGATCAGCGAGGAGCGTGGCTTCAAGCTGGAGAACGCTGACCTCAGCATGCTTGGCAAAGCCGAGAAGATCACTATCGACAAGGACAACACGACGATCGTGAACGGTGCTGGGAAGAAAGCCGACATCACCGGTCGGGTTGCACAGATCAAGGCCCAGATCGAGACCACGACCAGCGACTACGACAAGGAGAAACTGCAGGAGCGTCTGGCCAAGCTCGCCGGCGGTGTTGCCGTGCTCTACATCGGTGCCGCCACCGAGGTGGAGATGAAGGAGAAGAAGGACCGCGTGGACGATGCGCTGCATGCGACCCGTGCCGCTGTTGAAGAAGGTATCGTACCCGGCGGTGGTATCGCGTACATCCGCGCCCAGAAGGCGCTTGAGAAGATGGAGGGTTCCAACGCGGACGAGACCACAGGTGTCGCCATCGTTCGTCGTGCGATCGAAGAACCACTGCGCCAGATCGTGGCCAATGCAGGCATGGAAGGCAGCATCGTGGTACAGAAGGTGCGCGAGGGCAAGGCCGACTTCGGCTTCAACGCCCGCACCGAAGTGTATGAGAACTTGCTCGCAGCCGGTGTGATCGACCCCACCAAGGTGACCCGCGTCGCCCTGGAGAACGCGGCCAGCATCGCCAGCATGCTGCTCACCACCGAATGCGTGATCAGCGAGGAGAAGGAGAAGGAGGCACCGCACAGCCACGGCCACGGAGGTGGCATGGGCGACATGGGCGGGATGATGTAAGTACCTCCGACCTCGCAATGGAAAACAAGCCCCGGCAACCGCCGGGGCTTGTTGCTTGTTGTCAGGTCCATCCTCGCATCGTTGGGTCCACAAACCACAGACCGAGCGTACGGGCCAATTACGTTGCATCCCCACGACCTCAACCAACTGCTCCCATCGTGGATAGCCAACTACCTTGCCCTCCATGCGCAGGATCACGTTGCTGATCGGTCTATTGTTTTCCATACCCGAGCAGGCGCAATGGCTCAATGAGCCTGTGATGCGGCATTGGGGCACCACCGAAGGACTTCCTTCGCTTTCCGTCACAGCGCTCGCCATGGACGCGAAAGGCTTCCTGTGGATCGGAACCACGAACGGGGTCTTCCGCTTCGATGGTCGCTTGTTCGAGGAGTTCCCTACCCGTGAGGCGAATGGTCCTTCGATGCCCAGCAGGCACGCCACAGCGCTGCTCGCACATTCAGACAGAGTGCTGGTAGGCACCAAGGGTGGTGCATGGGTCATCGATGCGCAAGGCCGAGCACACACCATCGAATGCGACCGAACTCATGGGACCAGCACTCCGTCCATACGCGCATTGTTCCGAATGCGGGATGGCACAGCGGTAATGACGACGGAAAATTCGACCTGCCTGCGCTTGACCCAAGACAGCGATACACATGCGGAGGCAGTGCGTTTCAGCGAAAGCGGTGCGAGCTTCTCAGCCCTGTTGGACATGCGCAACGGTACTCGTGTTCTTTGCTTGAACGGTAGTGGGCTATTGGTCCCCGGTCACGGTGACTTCGGTGTCTCCATCCACGGATCGCGCTTCCCATACCCGGGCCATACCCTTACCGCTTTACATGAAATAGGACCCGACCGTGTACTGGGGACAGGGTGGGACAATGCGGTCCATCTTTTCGATCTGCAGCGGATGAGCCAGGAACAGCGCGTCCTACCCAGTGCCTCCGCGTTGAGCTACTCCGATGATGAGATCACCTGCTCACTGCTGCTTCCGGACGGGCGCTTCGCCATGGGCACGAAACGCTCCGGCCTCTTCTTCTTCGACGCGAGTCGCTCCGCTTGGTCATCCGATGAACCCATCCTGCCAGGCGCATCCATCCAGTCCATGCTCGTGGACGATGGCCGACTTTGGCTGGGAACCACGGAAGGCCTTTACCTGATACGCCCGGGAGACAACGGTCAGCGCATCCTCCGGTTGAAGGACAGGCAAGGCGATGAACGCATCAAGAGCTTGTTCCGCTGGCCGGATGGAAGGGTCGGCGCAGTCAGCAATGCTCGCGTATGGCGGGACGTGAACGATACGCAAGCGCCTGGGCTCGGCCCGTTCAAGGACAGGCTCGGCGGATTGGTTCTCTATGCAGCTCACGGCATGACGGACGGTCGGCTGTTCATCGGATCGCAGCGCAGCATCCACCGGCTCGATGCCGATGCGCACGATCTGCGCCATGTGCGCCGCAGCTGGGGACCGATCCGTGCGGACGACATCTCTTCCTCCGCTATCAACAGCATCGCCGAACGGCACAGCACGCTTGGTACCGAGATCCTTTGGTCCGCCTACGGTCATGGATTGTTCAGCATGCACCCGGATGCCATGGAACCAGTGTTCACCTCGAGCGTACAGCCCGAAGGGGGCGACCATTTGGTACGCAGAGCGCACATCGATCGCGAAGGACGCATTTGGCAGGCAGGCGCTGCCAAGGGCATCACCGAAATCGTGGGACTACTGTCCTGCGACAGTATCATCCGGCGCTATCGCGCCTACGAAGAAGGCGCCACCACCACCTATCCGCTCGATGGGTTCTGCACCAACGTATCATGGAGCACTACCCAGGCTGGGCGGTCGCGCACCGCGCTCGATGCCTCGGACATCATCGAAGACCGGGACGACGGCTATTGGTGCAGTGCAGGCGGCGGGCTGTACCGTTTCCGGCCAACGGAACCCGAACCGTTCCGCAAGGTTGCCGAGGTTACCGGCCTGCAAGGGCTTACGCTGGACAAGAGCGGCCGTGTATGGGGCATTGCATCGGGCGGATTGTTCTGTTACGACCCATCGACCGGGACAAGCGCACTGTTCGTTGACGCACTTGCCTTGAACGGCCTCGAGGGCTACCCGGTAACCGACGCGCACGGGCATATCTGGGCAACGAACGGCGAAGCACTGCTCGCGATCGACGTGGCGTCGCTGTTGGCTATGCGTGCGCCGCCGCAGCCGCGCTTAGCCGCTTTGAGCCTCTTCGACCTACGGGTGGACAGCCTACTGAGCAGCCGGACCGCGGCACTGCCCTACGACCACAACTACCTGTTCATCACACCGAGCGTCGTGGATCCCAGCGCGGGCAACGATGCGCGCTTCCGGTACCGGCTTGCAGGCGATAATGAGCGCTGGATCGCTTTGGGCAAAGACGAGCGTATCGCACTCGCCGGGCTGGCACCGGGGCGGTACGAACTGGAACTCGGCGCTTCACGCGCTGCATCGAACCAATGGGCCACCACCGCGTGGAGCTTCGTCATCTTGCCGCCGTGGTGGCGTTCGTGGTGGTTCATGCTCATCGTGGTCTCGGGACTGGCTGGAATCGCCTTGCTGCTCTTGCGGTACCGCAGTAAGCAGCGCATGCGCGAGCAGGCCTTGCGCGATCGCCTGGCGCGCGACCTCCACGACGACATCGGCAGCACCTTGGGCAGCATCAGCTACTTCAGCGAACTGGGAAAGCAGCAGTTGGAAGAAGCCGACATCGCGGCCGCACACAGTGTGATGGAGCGCATGGGGGCGCGCTCGCGCGAGATGATCGCGCGCATGAGCGACATCGTCTGGAGCGTGGACCCGAAGAACGATGGCGGTGGCTCCTTGATCGAGCGCATGCAACTTTTCGCTGCGGAAGCGCTCGCTGCAAAGGACATTGCGCTCGACTTCAGAGCGGACGCGAACGTGGCAGCACAGAAGCTGGACATGGTGCAACGGCGCGAGCTCTTCCTGGTGCTGAAGGAAAGCGTTACCAATGCCGTGAAGCATGCCGCTTGCACTAAAGTGCGCGTGGAGCTTCGCATCGACCACGGCCATATCGTGCTCGTGGTACAGGACAACGGTAAAGGCATGGCACGCAGCCATGCCGACCGCCTGAACGGCAATGGGCTGGCAAGCATGCACAAGCGCGCTGCGGCCATCGGCGGCCGTTTGGAGATAACCGAGTCGGAAGGAGGCGGAACCCGCGTACATCTGGCCGCTCCGTTGCGTCGAACCGCATGATGATGTGGGAGAACCCTCCACCACCGGCCGCTAGCTTCGCCGCATGGATATCCACGTGAGCCTCTTCGACGATAACGCGAACATCCGCGAATCGCTGGGAGAACTGCTCCGATACACCAAGGGCATTTTCCTCACCGGCCTGCATGCAGATGCAATGAGCGTGGAGGACATCATCGCGCTGGAGCGTCCGCAGATCGTGCTCATGGACATCGACATGCCGGGCATCAACGGTATCGAAGCGGTGGCCCGGATCCGCAAGGCCGCACCCGGCACACTGGTCATCATGCTCACGGTGTTCGAGGAAGCCGAGCGCGTATACGCCGCCTTGCAAGCCGGCGCCATGGGTTACCTGCTCAAGAGCACACCGCCGGATGCGCTCATCGCAGCCATCCGTGAAGCGCACGAGGGCGGCGCGCCCATGACCCCGAGCATCGCGCGCAAAGTGCTGCTGCAATTGCACGCCCCACCTTCTGCATCGGCAGACCACGGCCTCAACGCGCGCGAACGCGAAGTGCTGCAATGCCTCGTGGACGGGCTCAGCTACAAGATGGTGGGCGACAAGCTCGGCATCAGCATCAACACCGTGCGGAGCCACATCAAGCACATCTACGAGAAGTTGCATGTGCGCAGCAATACGGAGGCCGTGGCCAAGACCATCAACCAGCGGTTGCTCGGATAGGCACCACATCATGATGTGATTGACCGGTGCTGGTGGGATCGGTCCCTTTGGGTCCGAGAAGTCAAGACCATGCGCCCAGCCTTTCTCGATCCCGCGTCAGCGCCCGTGCACGCTGTGTTCAACGATCATCCCGTACACGATGGACCACGGAGCGTACCTCCCATGAAGGCGCCTTCATGGCTGAGCCCATGCGTGCGTCCCATCCTTTCCGTGTTACTGGTCCTGAACGTGGGCAACATGGATGCCCAACTCTTCATGCGCGCCTATGCACCTGAAGAAGCGACGTTCTACCCGCCGAACTACTACGCTTATGGCTCCGATGCGGCTTTGCGCCCGAACGGCTACGTGTTCACGAATTTCCACGGTATCGTTTGCGACATCAACAATGATGGCGAACCCGTAGCCTGCAGCCGATTGCGACGAACATCCTCCTACGCAAGCACCGACTTGTACCTGAACGATGTGGCCACACTGGGCAACGACGTGTTCTATCACGCTTCTCTCGGCGCCGACACCTTGGTGGTGCTGAGATCGAATGGCACATCTAGCATTGTTTGGCAGGCTGCGGTGCCCGGACCGAGCCAGGTGGCGCAAGTACTGCCCGCTGGTGATGGCGGCTGTGCGCTCCTTTACACGTTCGGGCCATACCAGCGTGCTGCCGTAGCACGCTACAGCGCCACGGGTACCGTGCTGTGGCGGAAGACCTATCGGCTCGTCGGCAACAACACCTTGTTCAGGGCGCGAAGCATGGCGAGCACCAGCGACGGCGGCTTGCTGCTTTGCGGCAAGATGACGGCGAACGGTACGAGCAGCGCTTTCGTCCTTCGCCTCGACTCCAATGGGAACGTGAATTGGGCACGCGAGATCGCACCCAACAATGGCGGGAACGCCGAAGGAATGGCGCTCACCGAATTACCCGGAGGGAATATTCGCCTCGCCGTGCTTCTGCCTCAACCCGGAATGTACCTCGGCATGATCGACATGACCGCATCCGGGGCCATGGTGGTTTCCTGGGGCTATACCGGTGCATCGTTCAGCGTGGGCAGCATCCACTTCGGACCGGACGGATCGGCTTATGGCACCGGCGGCAATGGCGCTGAAGTTTTTCGCTTGGCGCCGGACGGCTCAACGGTCTTCGCTGTCACGCAAGAGGGGCCACCAGGCACTTACATGCTTTGCGAAGCGCTGCTGCCCAAGTCCGATGGCACTCAGGTGATGTTGGGCAACTACTCCACGAACCCATTCACGAATACGATCACCACGCTGTACGTATCTGGTCCGCTTGGCACCTTGCCCGCGCCATTCAGCGCGCCGTACAGTTTCACCACCGCTGCGTACACACCCACGTTGAGCCCGATCAACCCCTCGGATTCAACGCTTACGGCCCAGCTGAACGTGCAACTCACATTCGAGAGCACCGAGCTATGGAAAGACACCTTGTTCGCAACGCCGAACAGTGTGGCGGACCGACCCCTTGCTCCGTTCGACCTACGCATGCAGCCCAACCCTGCCACCGATCACCTGACCATCGGCACGGACACCGACACAGAGTTCCGCTCGTTGCAAGTTCTCGACCTGAGCGGCGCACGTGTGCTCAGCATTCAAGGCAAGCTTCCCTCGCCATACACGATCAACCTCGCCCAGTTGAGCAGTGGCGCGTACGTGCTCCAGGTCGAAAGCCCGCGCGGCCGTGTTTCGCGAAGCTTCTTGAAGAACTGACGCGGGGGCTTAGTATGGATCAAGAACGAACCAAAACTGTGACACAATGAGACAACTCACCGCTTTCACACTGGTGATCAACACTGCCTTGACCCTGGCCCAGCCGGGTACGCTCGACCCGAGCTTCTCCGGCGACGGCGTGCTTGATCCGTCGTACTCGGAGACCGGCACATTCGCCCTTAACCGGTCCGTAGCCACGGCCGATGGCGGTCACATCACCATATTCACGAAAGCCCCTTCGTTCAGCTTGGTCAAGTATGATGCGAGCGGCTCGCAGCTCAACTGGACCAATGGGCAAAACCAGCAGTTCGCCACCGGTGCCAACAACAGCGTCGGGAGCAACCTCCTTCGACTGGCAAGCGGCAAGATCATCGTCATCGGCTATTGCCAGTTCGGAGGTGGCAACCGCGTGGCCATTGCTCGGTATAACGCCGACCTTACGATCGATGGCACATTCGGGACCAACGGCAGCACCCTCGTGGACCTCGGGACGGCATTGCAAGAGGCACGCTGTATCGTTGCCCTCAGTGACGGACGCTTCTTGATCGGTGGAGCGCAGGGCACATTCGCCAACCAACCGTCGATGGCCTTCGTCATGTTCACCTCCTCTGGCGCGGTCGATGCCAGCTGGGGCAACGGCGGCATCCAAACGGTAACGCCTCCCGGCTATTGGGCGTACGCGCGTGACATGGCCCAGCTTCCCGGAGGTGGTTTCCTCGTTGTAGGAGGCTACTACGACCAAACCAGCAATTTCAAGTTCGATGTGATCACCCGCCTGACCGCATCGGGCGCTGTGGACACCTCCTTCGATGGAGACGGGTTCATCGGCAACACAGGCAAGACCTTCTATCGTGACATGCACTTGAACGGCGACGGGAGCTTCTACACGTTGCGATCCTCTCCACTGGACTTCACCATCGGTCCCGAGGTAGAGCGTCGACTTGCCTCGGGCGCGCTCGACCCCGCGTTCGACGGTGATGGCATCGTGGACCTACAACCGCAGTTCGGCTTCGAAGGGGAAGCGATCGGCATGGAGGTGGACGGTTCGGGCCGTATCCTAGTAGGTGGCAGGGTGCCCAATACACTGGGCACCAACTCTGCTGCACTGCTCCGGCTGCTTCCAGGCGGCAGTGCCGATCCGGTGTTCGGCGTAGGGGGCATGTACACGCAATGGTCTTCCAGTTCCCACCAATACTATGGGTTCACGCCCGTATTGAAAGGGAGCAGCGTATTGCTTACCGGTGTGGACAACAGCAACTTTGGTGATCGGTTGCTGTATTACCTGCAGGTGATCAATGATGTGAACGTGAGCGTTCTGTCGAACGCCGATGCGGAGCCATTCAAACTCTGGCCGAACCCGGCCGTTGATCGGTTGAGCATCACAGGGGTCGGAGAGGATGTATACTCGATCCGGATCACGGATCGGAGTGGGAAGATGGTCTTCGAGCAGAGCGGCCTCCGCGACCTACCGACATGGCACCTGGATGTGCGCTCATTCGCTCCGGGTCTCTATCACCTTCACGTGAATGGTACGCAGATCAATGGTCAGCGAGCCTTCATCAAGGATTGATCCCATGTTGCGCTCTAGAACTTCCATCGACCTGTTCTTCCCTTTGGCGCTGCTCGCCCAGGACCACGACGCCACACTGCTTGGCACAGGCTACTTGAACGTGCAGGTCGGGCAAGGCCATATCGGCTACGGCGTTCAAGCGACCGGAACCGCCATCCATGTGACCGGCGCCTCCTATGACGAATAAGGAGCTATGCAGCTGGTGGTGTTCGCGCAGAATACC
>DEQO01000105.1 GCA_002360495.1 Flavobacteriales bacterium UBA3364 | reverse complement strand
GGTACGCATGTCACTGAAGAGCGCATCCACGGCGGAACGTAGAGCGGAGGTCCCACCACGAGGAACAACACGATGACCTTTCCCCAGTACGCGAACGATGTCGGCGTCGAGCGGGGCAACGGCCAGGATCGGGCGTTGCACGGCGAGGTACTCGAAGACCTTCGCTGGAAGGAACCCGCCGACGTTCGGTGTATCGTTGACCGGCAGCAGCAAAACCCGGGCGCGTTGCATCTGGCGCATTGCTTCGGTGTGATCGACCTGCCCGATGCGTTCAATGTACGGGCCAAGTCCCGCCGCTTCAAGATCCCGCTGTACCGTGTGGTCCACACCGCCGATCAAGCGCAATTTGAACCGGGAACGGAATTCCGGATCGCGCCCCGCACGTTCGGCCAGGGCCCGCCAGAGTTCGGGAACATTCCGCGTGGCACTGATGGACCCCACGTGCACGAGCGACCATGCGTCATCCACCGGTCCGGGTGGTGCCGGTAGATCGTCCGGATCGAAGCCGTTGGTGATCACGTCCACCTGCTTCGCTCCGAGGGCTTTCAACTCCTCGGCCCAGCGCCAGCTCACGGTGATCACGCGGTCCGCTTCGGAGAGTACCGCCCGTTCCAGCTTATGCTGCTCGGCATCGGCCCACTTCGTGAGCTTCAGCTGTCCGTAGAAATCGATGTTCGTCCACGGATCACGAAAGTCGGCGACCCACGGGATGCCCGTGCGCTTTTTCAACTCACGACCGATCAAGTGCAGGCTGTGCGGCGATCCCGTGGTGACGATCACATCGACCGGATGGGCTTTCAGGTACGCGAGCAACCGTGTCACCGAGGGCTTCACCCACCACACACGCGCATCGGGGATGAAGAAGTTGCTCCGCACCCAGTTCGCGACGTTCTCCTTCCACGTCGGTCCCCCACCGTCCTCTTTCAGGAACGCCGTTTGCAAGCGATCGTCGGACTTCTTTCCGGTGAAGCGCTTGTACCACGCATACGGTTCGATGATCGGCGCCTTGATGATCTCGGCCCCGGCCGGGATCTGCTTCTCCAAGGAAGGATCGACCGCCATCAGTTCTGGGTTCTCCGGCGTGTAGATCACCGGTTGCCAGTCGAACTGCGGCAGGTATTTGGTGAACTTCAGCCAGCGGAACACCCCCACACCGGCATTGGGCGGCCAGTAGTAGGCGATGATCAGCACGCGCTTCATTCCGCCTTCTGCGACGCGCGCCACTCCCAACCAAGTGCACCGAGGACCAGGATGAGCAGCAGTGCGCTGGAAGCGAGTGCGATCGGCTTGGAGGTATTGAACGGGGTGCTTTCGATCTTGAAGACGACCGTATGTTCACCGCCGGGAACCGCCATGGCGCGCAGCACATAGTCGGCACGAGCGTAGTCCACGGGTTTGCCGTCGATGGTCGCTTTCCAATCCGGGCCGTACCAGATCTCGCTGAAGACCACCACGCCGCCGTTCTGCGAGCGCACGGTGTAGGTCAATTCGTCGGTGGCATACTTGGTCAACTCAACGCTTGCTGAAGGATCAGCAACGGCATTGATGGAACCCATCGCCGACCTGTACTGTTCATCGATCAACACGGTGGTCGCCGGATCGATGGTGCCCAACTCTGTGATCTCCTCGTCCGCGTTCTTCACCCACTTCACGTCATCCACGAACCAGCCCGGGCCGTAGGCATTGGTATTCCGGATCGGTGGTCGCTCGGGGTTGTAGATCAGGTAACGCGTGTTCAGCATGTTGAGAACGCCTTCCCGGGCGAGCAGGCTGTCGATCTGCGGCAGTGAGGTGCCGCTTTGCAGCATCCCGCCAATGCGTTGGATCGCCGGGCCCAGCTGGAACTCGATCAGCTCCTGGTAGCGCTTCAATTTGGCACCGTGGTAACCGCCGAGGCTTCTGTGGAAGTAGCTCACCTTGGTGTCCGCAAAGGGATTGTTGAGGGTCATTACGCGGTAGCCACCAAGGCGACGCAGGCTCCCGAACCGCTCGATCATCTCCGCTTCCGCACGCGCCTTGCCCAAGGGCAGTTCTCCCTCCTGCTTCAGGCGCTCCATGGTCGCCTTGTGATCGGCATCCGCCAGCGGTGACCATTCCGCGTCCATGATCGCCTTGTCCGCCGCATCGGGCTTGTATGGATGTTCGGCCTCCTCATCATCCATCCACTTCACGTACCGGCCGCGCTCCTTGTCGTTGTGCATGTAGCGCTTGTCCACTGTCCACTGGTCCAGCAGTATCAAGACACCCATGCCGGCAAGCAGCACCACTTTACCCACCTTCTTGCGACCGAACAGGAATACCAACAGTCCTGCGGCGATCGTGAACGCGAAGCTGCGCCACACGTCCGACGTGAACAGACCGATCCGCACCTGTTTCAACTCATCAACGAAGACGCGCACCTGGGCCTCCATTGCAGGAGAATCCTCGGCCTGCTTCAACAGCATGGTCTGCTCCTGATCGCTCACGAAACTGAAGAACGTGTCCGGCGCCGCGCCCATCGCCAGCAATACCACCAGCAAAGCACCCATCCCGATGAGCGATCGTTTCTCCACGGCCTTGTTCCATCCGCCCTCCTTCACCAAGCGATCCAGGTACAGCACGGCCAGCACCGGAGCGGCGAGTTCCACGATGACCAGGATGATCGTGACCGCACGGAACTTGTTGTAGCCCGGCATGTATTCCAGGAAGAAATCCGTGAGCGGCATCAGGTTGCGGCCCCATGAAAGCATCAGCGTGAGCAACAACGCGCTGAACAACGCATAGACCAGCCCGTTGCGCATGAGGAAGAGCCCCGCGCCCAAATACACGATCATCAGCAGCCCGGACAGCAAGGAGGCCTTTATGCCACCGACGTAGGCCACGGCCACCGTATCGTCGTAGGGCGCGGCATTGGATATCATGATCTGCAGCAGGATCACCGCCAACGACCCGAGCAACCACCAGCGGTCGCGGCCTTCGGTCCGCATCAGCATCAGCAGCATGAGGAGCACCACGATCACGCCAGCGTACTGCGGTCCGGACGTGCTGATCTGGTCGCCCCAATACCGGTTCATCTGCGCGATGTTCTCGCGGTAACGCGGATCGGTCCCCGCCAATTCAGGGCCATTGCCGATCATGCTCGAGAAGCCGCCTTTCGCATCGGCCACCAACAGGGTGAACGACTCCTGCTTGCCGTAGCTGTACTGCGTCACATAATCCCGATCAAGGCCGGCGGTGCGAATGCCTTCTGCGGATGTACCATCCGGCAGGATCGTGAGTTCGCTCTTGCCGCGGGTGCTGTACTTGCCGTACTCCACGGTGCTCCACAACACACCCAGGTTGCATAGCACAGCGAGCAATGCCGCCACGGCGCCGAGGCCCGATCGCTTGAAGAAATCACCGAGGGACTTCTCCCGGAACGCGCGAACGAATTCCGCCAGTACGAACAGCATGAGCAGGATGGCGAGGTAATAGGTCACCTGCAAGTGGTTCTGCATGATCTGCAGCCCGAGGAAAATACCCAGCAAAGCAGCGCCCAGGATCATCCGCCCACGGTAAAGCAGGTAGAGACCGCCGAGCACCATGGGCATGTAGCCGATCGCGTTGGCCTTGCTGGTGTGGCCAGCAGGAAGGATCACGAAGAAGTAGGATGAGAACGCGAACGCCATGGCACCCACCACGGAGAGCCACGGATCCACTTTCAAGATCCGCAGAAGCACGAACATCCCCACGAGGTAGAGGAAGAGGAAGTTCGCCGGACGCGGCAGGAAGCCGTGGAACAGGGAATCGGCGTACTTGAGCAGATTGGCCGACCACTTCACCGAGATCTGGTAGGCCGGCATGCCGCTGAACATGCTGCCGGTCCACAAGGCTTCTTCTCCTGTGGCTTCGCGGTGCTCATCCACTTCGCGCGCCATGCCCTGCCACTGCTGTATGTCGTGCTGGTCCAGGCTCTTGCCCTCCAGCATGGGGCTGAAGTAGACCAGGCTTAGGCCATAGAACAACGCCAGCGCGGCGAGTATGGGCAGGATGCGTTTCCAGGGGATGGCGTTCATGATCTGGTGGTCGGGGTGGCTACTTGATCTCCTCGAAATCGGCGTCTACAATGGTGCCGCCAGACTTGTCTCCGGGGCGTTTGGCGGGCGGCACGTTCTCTATGCGCACCTCGCCCTTGGCCCGGGACGGTGTGTTCTGGTGAGCATTAGCGTGCGCGTTGCGCCGCGCCGCGGCATTGCGCTGGTACTGCAGGAACCAGCGCAGGGCCATCCAGGCCAGCACCAACCACAGGATGGTGCGCAGGGTGCCGTTGAAACTGGCTTCGGTTACCTCCATGTGAAGCGGCCAAAGATAGTTCGGGGCCTACCTCACGAATCCCCCACGCTGGAGAACCGTACCTTCGCGGCCGTTCCGCGCCGGACAAGCGCTTCGACCACTTTTCCCAGCTCAGTTCCCATGTCCTCCTTTGAAGCGCTCGGCCTGCGTGCCGAGACCCTCCGTTCCCTCGACGCGATCGGGTTCACCACCCCTACGCCCGTGCAGGAACAAGCCATTCCCCTGCTGCTGAAAAGTGAGAAGGACGTGGTGGCCCTGGCCCAGACCGGTACCGGCAAGACCGCCGCCTTCGGCCTGCCCCTGCTGGAGTTCCTGGACCCCCAGGACCGCACCATCCAGGCCCTGATCCTCGCCCCCACCCGCGAGCTCTGCGTGCAGATCAGCAAGGACATCGAGAAGTTCGCCGCCAACCTGAAGGGCACCCGCGTGGTGGCCGTGTACGGTGGCGCCAGCATCCGCGACCAGATCCGCGACATCCAGCGCGGCGCCCAGATCATCGTGGCCACCCCGGGCCGCCTGCTCGACCTCATCGGCCGTTCGGTACTCGACCTCACCACCGTAGATGTCGTGGTGCTGGACGAAGCCGACGAGATGCTGAACATGGGTTTCCAGGAGGACCTGACCGAGATCCTGCAGAACACCCCGCAGGACAAGCGCACGTGGCTCTTCAGCGCGACGATGAGCGGCGAAGTGCGCAGCATCGCAAAGCGTTACATGCGCGCGTTCGAGGAACTCAGCATCGGGCGCCTGAACGCCGCTGCGGATGCGATCTCGCACCAGTATTGCGTGGTGCATTCCAAGGACCGTTATGCCGCCTTGAAGCGTTTCGTGGATGCCGACTCCGACCTCTTCGGCATCGTCTTCTGCCGCACCAAGCACGAGACACAGGACCTTGCCGCCGCCTTGGTCAAGGACGGCTACAACGCCGATGCCATCCACGGAGACCTGAGCCAGGCCCAGCGCGACCAGGTGATGGGCCGCTACCGCGCCAAGTCATTGCGCCTGTTGATCGCCACGGATGTCGCTGCACGCGGCATCGATGTGCAGGATGTGACGCACGTGTTCCATTTCGATCTGCCCGGCGAGGCGGAGAACTACACCCACCGCAGTGGCCGCACCGGCCGCGCCGGTCGCAAGGGCATTTCGCTCAGCATCATCGGCGTGCGCGACGTGAACAAGATCCGCCAGCTGGAGCGCGTGCTCAAGACCCATTTCACCTACGTACGCGTCCCGGGCGGTGCCGAGATCGGCAAGCAGCAGGTGGTCGCCTACATGAAGCGTTTGAAGAGCGTGGAAGTGGATACCGAGGGCCTCTCCGAGCTGCTCTCCGAAGCACGTACGGAACTGCAGAGCTTCGACAAGGAAGAGCTCATCGACCGTTTCATGAGCCTTGCGTTCAACCGCATCATCGAAGCGCACCGCACGTCGTACGACCTCAACGTGGACATGAGCCGCAAGGACCACAGCGCCCGCGCGGAACGTCCAACGTCGTTGGAGCGCTTCAGCACCGGCCGCCAGATGTTCATCAACCTCGGCACGGCCGATGGCTTCGACAAGGGCAAGATGCTCGGCTACATCTGCGGCATGAGCGGTCTCAGCGGTGAACTCATCGGCCGCATGCTGATCAAGGACGTCTATTCCTTCATCGATATCGAGCCCTCCCACTTCGAGCAGGTGAAGAACGCATTCCAGAACGCCAACTACAAAGGCCGCAGCGTGCGTGTGGACGAAGCTGCCGGTGGAAGCAAAGGCGGTGAACCGCGTCCGGCCGGCGGCGGTCATCGCGGCGGAAGCGGTGGCGGCTACCAGGGTGGCGGTGGTTACAAAGGCGGCGGTGGTGGCTACAGGGGCGGCGATCGCGGTGGAGACCGTGGTGGCTACCAAGGAGGTCGGCAGGAGCGCAGCAGCTACCGTAGCAAGAACGATCGCCCAAGTGGCGATCGTTCGAACAGCGGCTACCAGAAGAAGGAAGGTTTCTACGAGCCCAAGCCGAAGTTCCCCAAGCGGGAACGGAAGAGCTGATCTCACTTCGCTGCGCTCGTGATGACCGCCAGTGACAATTAGGATCGTTCGGCATGGACATCCGTGCGCAGCTCTTGAAGGCACATGGCCGCGTTAACGCGGAGGCCATTGCGGACTTCGTGGGCGACGACAAGGAGCGTTTTGCGGTGTTGATGCGGTGCATGCTGGATGACCCGCATCGCGTTGCCCAGCGAGCAGCCTACAGCGTAAATCTCGTGTGCGAAGTGCATCCACACCTGATCAAGCCGTACATGAAGCGCTTGCTCGATGTCCTGGATGCGCCGGTGCATGAAGCGGTCCACCGCAATAGCATCCGCATGATGCAGTTCTGTGAGCTGCCCAAGGTGCTCCACGGTCGGATCACGGAGGCGATGTTCGCTCGTATCGCCGATCCCCGACATTCCATCGCCCAACGCGCCTTCGCCATTACTGTGGCCATGCGCATGGTGAAGGTCTATCCGGAACTGTCGGATGAGCTGCGGCTTCTGCTGGAAGATGCCCTGCGCGTGGATCCCGGCCCGGCGATCCGGTCGCGCGCGACAAAAGCCCTTCGGCTCTTGATCTCGCACTGAAGCAGGATCTCTATTTTCGTAGCATGTCGCATCGCTTCGGATCCACTATCCTACTTCTTGTCGCCGCGTTCATCCTTTCCCTAAATGCCAGTGCACAATTGGTATTCCTGCCCGACCAGCAGGTGCGCGACCAGATCGAAGCATGGGCACCCGGAACGGTTGATGGGAACGGCTACTACAATGCTTCCGATCCAGCCATACAGCAGGTAACCGATCTGGTCTTCTCCGATTTCTCCGCCCTGGACCTCACCGGCACGGAGCAACTGCCGGCCCTGAGGTTGCTTGTCGTGATGGGTGCGGACCAGGCGGCCAGCCTCACCGTCAATGGTTTCGCTCCTACGCTGGGGCACATCGGTGTTTCAACCTGTTCGATCACCGCACTTCCAGCGCTACCGGATGGACTCCGAAGCATCGACCTGTATAAGCTGGATCAACTCCTAGTCCTGCCCGCGTTGCCGCAGACCGTGACCATGTTGTTCCTCACGGAACTGCCGAACATCAGCGACCTCAACGGCCTGCTACCAGATGCCTTGGGCCATTTCCACATCGATGGGCTGCCCGTGACCGAACTGCCCGTGCTCCCGTCGACCCTGGATACACTGCGCGCCTGGAACCTGGATGTCCTGACCGCTCTTCCGGTACCACTGCCTGATCTACATTGGATGGAACTTCAACACCTACCCTTGGTGAACATTGTTCCCGAACTGGGCGAGGCTCTCGTGGAAGCACGTTTCTGGGACCTGCCCATCACCGACCTGCCACCAATGGGCACATCGGTGGACATTTTGGAACTGATCGAACTGGACCAGTTGAGCTCGATCGGCGCATTTCCCAACGTCAGTACGAACCTGCAGATCTCCAACTGTCCCGTGCTGACGACCTTTCCTGCGCCACCTGGTACCGGGCCCCACCGGCTGGAGGTGATCAACTCCCACGCTGTGGAAACACTGCCTCAACTTCCGGAGGGGATCGTTGAACTCTACCTTACCAATGCCGATTCCTTGGAGGCCATTCCGAATTTCCCGACCTCATTGGAACTCGTGTGGGTACAGAACAGCACGAAATTCCAGCACTTCCCACCCTTGAACACGGAGCTCGAGATCCTTTGGGCCACCGTGTGCCCGATGCTGACCGAACTACCCAACCTCCCGGACAGCCTCCTGACCTTGAGCCTCGTGAACAGTGGAACCGCCTGCCTGCCGGCACTGCCTTCGCGATTGACCTTGATCAACGCCTCCGGATCTGCGCTCACCTGCTTGCCCAATGTTCCGGCAAGCCTCACCGATGTCACACCGGCAAGCCTGCTCTCCAGCATTTGTAACGTGACCACCAGCCCCTGTCCCGATGGCTACCCAGAAGCGACGGGAAAGGTCTTTCTTGATGAGAACGGCAACGGTCTGTTGGACCCCGCCGAACCAGGGCTCGCCAACTGCACATTGCTGGACATGCCGTACGGGTTCCTGACCGATACGGACGAGAACGGCAACTACAGCCTACAGGTCCCGCTCGGTGACCATACCATCTCCTGCTCTCCCAATTCGCCCTACGTCTCATCCGTGCAACCTGCCAGTCACGAGGCGATACTCCACGAGCCGAACCACATCGACAGCCTGAACCATTTCGCGGTAGTGCTCGTGCCCGACATGGCGGATCTGCGGGTAACCATGAGCGCCACACCCGCCAGGCCGGGTTTCCATAACACGGCCTGGGTCGTTGTGGAAAACCCGGGCACCGTCGTTCAGGATGCCACACTTACGGTCGTGATCGACACCACGCAGGAATTCCACGCATCCATACCGGAACCCAGCACCATCTCCGGCGATACCATCACCTGGTTCCTTGGTGCCCTACCGATCCTTTCCGCGCAAATAGTTGAACTGGATCTGGGAACACCGATACCAACACCCTTGGGAACGCCGTTGATCCATCATGCTGGTGTTCTCCCGGTCGTTGGTGATCTGACCCCGACGGACAACTTGTTCGCCTGGAATGATACCGTTGTCGGTTCGTACGACCCGAACGACAAGGTGGTGACACCTGCCGCGATCACGCCGCAGGAAGCCACCCAGGGAGCACGGCTTACCTACACCATCCGCTTCCAGAACACCGGCACGTACCACGCAGAACGGGTGCTTCTTACCGACGAACTTTCCCCTGCACTGGACATCTCATCGTTCCAATTCGTCGGGGCCAGCCATGCGCACACCTGGACCCTTGAGAACGGAAGACTTGAGGTGCTGTTCAACAACATCATGCTTCCCTACGAAGACCAGGACGAGGCCGGAAGTCACGGCTTCTTCTCCTTCGCCATTTCCACGTTGCCGGGCTTTGCCGGCACAGAGATCCTTAACCGCGCCTTCATTTACTTCGACTTTAACCCCCCGATCATCACCCCCTGGTCCTCCCTTCGTGTGGAGGATGTTGAGACCGGGGTCCCAATGGAACCATCGTCATCCTTCACGGTGATACCGAACCCTGCGGACGAAGAAGTCCATGTTGCAAACCGGAACGGAGATCCGATCCTGGCAATACGGCTGTTCGCTACGGATGGGCGCAGCATTCCTGTACGACCGGTCCTTTCGGGCACGAACGGCATCATCCCGCTCGCTGAACTCTCTCCTGGATCGTATTTCATGGATGTGCGCACCGCGTCGAGTTCAACCTTGTTGCGTTTTATGAAGCGTTGACCGTGCTACGAAGACGTTGAGGGTGCTGCGCACCAACATGCGGTAGCGACCTTTGCCCCATGCCCACCCTCGACTTCCTACAAAGTGCCCGCAAAGAATTCGCCTACTACCGCAGCCTTGGCGACAAGACCTTCGCGCAGCTACCCGATGCCGACCTCTTCCGCGATCCCGCGCCCGGCAACAATTCCATCGCGGTGCTGGTGAAACACATGCACGGGAACATGCTGTCCCGTTGGACGGACTTCCTGACCACCGATGGCGAAAAGCCCTGGCGCCAGCGCGACGCGGAATTCGAGAACGATATCACCACACGGGACGCGCTGCTCGACCGTTGGAAGGAAGGCTGGAACTGCTTGTTCAGTGCCATCGATCAATTGACACCAGCGGACCTGGAACGCACGGTGCTGATCCGCACCGAGCCGCATTCCGTGCAACAGGCCATCGTGCGGCAGCTGGCCCACCTGCCCTACCATGTCGGGCAGATCGTGCTGCTGGGCAAGGTGTTCCTGGGGGAAAGCTTCGTATCCCTCTCCATACCCAAGGGTGGATCACGGCAGTTCAACGCTCAGAAGGGGATGTGAGGGCCATCTGAAGTAATTTGATCGTTCCCGCGTTCTCCTGTGCGTGGGCGTGGAACTCGGCGGACCGGCCATGGCGGAACAACAAGGCAGCATCGCGCAGGCCGTGAAGCAGTACGGCCGTGCGCTCTACGCCTTCATCCGGGGCCGCGTGCGCACCGATGCCGACGCCGAGGACGTGTTGCAGGATGTGTGGGCCCAGCTGGCCAGCCAGCCCGAGGTGAATGCGATCGAACAGGTGAGCGGTTGGCTCTACCGCGTGGCGCGCAACAAGATCACCGACCGCTACCGGAAGAAGCGCACCACCCCGCTGGAGGACCTTGCCTACGAGAACGAGGACGGCGACATCGGTTTCCGCGAGATCCTGCTGGCCGACGACACCGACCCGGACCTGGCCGAACTGAAGCGCATCTTCTGGGAGGAACTGATGGCGGGTCTTGAAGAGCTTCCTGCCGAACAGCGCCTCGCATTCGTGGAGAACGAACTGGAGGAAAAGACCCTGCAACAGATCGCCGATGAACAGGGCGAGAACCTCAAGACCATCATCTCCCGCAAACGCTACGCGGTGATGAAACTGCGCACCCGCCTGCAAACCGTATACAACGACCTGGTCGATGCTTGATCGCTGAGACCACAAGAACCACGCATCATGAACCCCTGGAAACGTCCCTTCCTCTTCCCGATCTACTTCATCCTTGCCGTCCTCCTGTTCGGGGGAGTGGTGATGCTGTTGTGGAACGCGATCATCCCCGGACTGACGGGATGGGCGGCGATCAGCTTCCCCAAAGCGCTCGGGCTGCTCGTGCTGTGCCGTATCCTCTTCGGCGGCTTCCATGGCAAGGGCGGACATGGCGGTCCATCGTGGAAACACCGCGCGGAATGGCGCGAGCGCTGGAAGACGATGAACGATGAACAACGTGCCGAGATGCGGCAACGCTGGAGGGAGCGCTGTGGCCCGCGCTTCGGCCGAACACCCGATCAGGAATGAGCCATGAACGGCCCCGATGAGCTCGGGGCCGTCGTCATTCAGCCGGATCGAAGTATTCAGCAAGCGATCGCGTCATCCCTGGTATGAAACACGACATGCATTACCGCCAACCGTTCTGGAAACTCGCGCTCGGTGGGATCCTCGCAGGAGCGGCGCTCTACTTCTTCCCCTTCCTTATTCCGGCCCTGGCCTTTGTGTTCCTGGCCGGTCTCCTGCTCCGTATCTCCTTCGGCCACAGGCACCATCGGAACATGCGCTACGCCTATGCCGCACGCTGGCAGAACATGACCGCGGAACAACGGGAGGCGATGCGTATGAAATTCAAGGGCCATCGCTGCGGACCGGTGCACGGCCCGAATGACACGACCAGTTCACAACCCAATTCCTGAACCATGCGATCCAACCGCAAATTCATCCTGCTCGCCTTCGCGATCGCCACATTCGTTACGCTCCGCCTGACGATGGGACCACGCTGGCACGGTCATCATTCCTGTGCAGCGAACGAGGCGTGTGCTCCTGAAGGATCCTCCCACTAGGGCATGACCACTTCGACCATCAAGCGGTCGATCAAAGCCCCTACATCGTCCGAATGGAGCACGCGTGTTGGTCCGTGCAGGAAGCCGTCCCGTTCCATCCGCACGATCTGTTCCAAGAGCGGCGTGTAGAAGCCGTTCACATTGAGCAGGCCGATGGGCTTGGCATGCAGGCCGAGCTGTCGCCAGGTAAGCAGTTCGAAGAGTTCGTCCATGGTGCCGAAACCACCGGGGAGGGCGATCACCGCATCGCTTCGTTCATGCATGCGCATTTTCCGCTCGTGCATGTCGTGGACGATCATCAATTTCGTGAGACCGGCATGGGCCAGTTCCTTCTCCACCATGAAGCCCGGGATCACACCGAGCACTTCACCTCCTGCTTGCAGCGCAGCATCGGCTACCGCGCCCATCAGTCCGACGTGGCCACCGCCATAGACCACGCCCATGCCCCGTTCGGCGATCGTTCTCCCAACGGCTTTCGCCGCTTCAAGTATCAACGGATCCTTGCCCGTGTTGGCCCCGCAGAAGACGGCTACGTGTCGCATGCTGTGAAATTAGGCGCTTCAAGCTTCCCCGAACGCCGTGAACAGATCGGACCCTTCCCGGAAAGCGCCTTCCCATTCCAGGAGCTTCTTCCTCGCCGGTAAACCTCCCGTGACCGGACCTTGAGCGGTGGTGAAGTGGGATCTAGTTCTTCACAAACGATGCATGCGTTGTGCGCCCCCCATCCACCACCGTCACGCCATAGGTGCCGTTCGACAGACCCGAAACGTCCACGCTGTTCCCAACGACCGACGACTCCAACACCATGCGCCCTGTCATGTCCACAATGCGGATCCGTACTGAAGTGGAGCGCGCACCACGCAACGACAACCGGTCTTGGACCGGATTGGGGAACAACCCGATCTCTCCCGCTGATGCCGCGGGAAGAACAGCGGTGGACAGTCCTTCCTCCACCACGAGGGTCCCATCCACCGCAGGCGCATGGATCACATCCACGATCCCGGACGGCCACCGGATCTCGACCTGTTCGATGGCATCGATGGCCCCAAGGCCGAAGTGGGCGTTCAGTGTGCTCATGTACCGACAACCGTCACCGCTGACGATGTCACGGATCTGTTCACCTTGTGCCGTTATCACCTTCACCCGCGCACCAACGCCGCTGCGATTGCTCACCACACCGATCGGCGACACCGTCAACCAATGGTTGTCGTTCCCGTTGTTGAAGTAGATCGTCGATCCGTTCACCATATCCAGGAAGCCATCGTTGTTCAGGTCACCGATCGGTCCGTTGGACGGAACGATGTCGCTGATCTCAAAGTGCAATCCGCCGACGTTGTAGAGCAATTCGGACTGACCGAGGATATCCAGGTAGCCATCGTTGTTGAAATCGTGTGTACGCCACTCGATGCAGGAGGCGGCAAGTTCCGTACCCGAACCCTCGACCACATCGGTGAAGGAATCGCCGTTGTTGCGCATGAGTTTATGCGCCATGGTACCGGACTTTCCGACGAACGCATCCATGTCACCATCGTTGTCGAAATCCCCCCATGCTGTGGACCACGCCTGATGCCCCACGACAGCAAAGCCAAGTTCGGGGGCGACGTCGGTGAATTGCGCATTGCCGTCGTTCCTGAACAGCGCGTCGATCCCGTTGCCCCCACCGCACTTGGTATTGTACATGTCCAGGTCACCGTCGTTGTCGTAATCGATCCAAATACTGCCGTAATTGCCACCCACCTGGCTAAGCTCGCCACTGCCCTGGGTGAAATTCCCCTGGCCGTCGCTGAAGAAATAGACGTTCGTTCCCGTGTCGTGGCAGTAGAATCCATCCAGGTTTCCATCGTTGTCGATGTCCGCCATATTCGTGCGTTGCGCGAAGATGTATCCGTCGATGGAGTGTTCCACGAAGCCCATGCCGTCATCGGTCGCGAGCATGAAGGTGCCCCCGCCACCTCCATAAAGCAGATCGGTGTAGCCGTTGTTGTCCATGTCACCGGCAGCCATGCTGAACGAAGGGCTGTGCATGGTGGCAGGGAACGTATACTCGTAGTTGACGAACGCCCCGGAAGTTCCCTGGCGGGCGACCTTGATGCTCGTACTATTGGCCGCGACCACATCATCGAGGTGGTCCCCGTTCATATCAACGACCGTCAGCACCGCGCCGGAAAGACCCGTGCTCGGACCCTGCGTCCATCCCACGGGTTCGACCAGCAGCACGGTCTGTGCAATTTCATTCAACTGGAAGGTGAATCCAGCATCGCTCCAGCGATCATCGAATGCGATATAGTAGGTGGTTCCTCCTACAACGCTGAAGTTCACTTCAGAGGTCCCGCCACTACCACCGGAATCATCGTCGCCGTCCACACAGCTCAAATTACCGCAGGTACCGGTGTAGATGTGCACTCGCGTGTCCACGCCGCTGCCGACGGAGGTGACGACAATACCCGTGTCCAAGGCGGGTGTGTACCTGTACCACATCCCTGCTGTAGCACCCGCTCCGGTGTTGACACAGATCGGTACCGGGGTCTCCACCCCGGTGATGCCCGGCACCACATGCGATCCCGGACCGATCGGCAGAGCGGTGGAACAGCTGTTCTGGGCCTCAAGCGAACCAACGACGGCGAAGAGCGAAAGTGTAATAACGTGGCGCATGGTCCATTGGGTTGTTATGAGCGGTTCAAGACAGGTTGAAGTTAACAAGACCCCCCTTCCACGCAACCCTGCCCTTCGGTCCCATGGGCCTACTGCTCCACAAAGCGGCCCTGTCCTGAGAAGTGGTCCGTGGTTCCGATGATCACGATGCAGGCAGCCACAACAAGTCCGGGGACCGCCATGCCCCCATCATGGTGAACCATTCCGGTTCCGGCGGTGAGCCTTGCAACACTCCAAGACCACCAAGCCGCTGCCTCCACCAGATCGCCCAGCATCACCGGCAAGAGGTTCCGAACTGCTTCCTACCGACCGGCATCGGTGAACGGACCGGGGCCTGATGAAGATCCTGTACCGATCGGCGGGAGTTGGATACCTTTTGCGCATTGCCCGCACAGCCGTACTGATCATTTCCGCATGAGCACGCTTCGCGACCGGTTGCTGATCCTCTGTTCGGTCCTTGCCTTGTTGTATGTGGGCCGGTCGGTGCTGGTACCCGTCGCGTTCGGGGTGTTGCTGGCCATGGCCTTGCATCCCTTGGTGGCGCGCATGGAGCGCCATCGCGTTCCGCGTGCGCTGGCCATCGTTATGGGGCTGCTGGTGGTCACCGGGTTCGCCGGTCTGCTCGGCATGGTGGTCGTGTGGCAAGTGGACGCGTTCCTGAAGCAGGCACCGCAATTGGGTGCGCAGGCGTCGCAAGCGATGCTCGTCGTGCGTGAATGGCTCCGCACGAACATTGGCGCCGAGCCCTCCATCGGGGATCGGTGGGTGCTCGATCTCATCCAACTGGTGCCGGGCGATATCGGACAGGTCATCCTTCGCTCGGCGAATGCCATCGGGGGCATGCTCTTCAACCTGTTCATCATTCCCGTGATCGCGGGTTTTCTCTTGTACGATCGCGAGCACCTCTCAACGGCCGTAGCGGCCCTGGCCGGTGGCGGACTCAGGGAGCGCATGGGCCCGATCCTGGAGCGTAGCGTGAAGCGGTTCGCCGCGTTCCTCGCAGGCATGGTGAAAGTGTACCTGATCGTGGGCTGTCTGAACACCATCGGATTGCTGATCCTCGGTGTGCCCAACGCGTTGCTCTTCGGCATGGTCACGGCGGTGATGACCATCGTGCCCTACGTGGGGCTCGTGCTGTCGTCGCTGCTCCCGATCTCCATTGCGTGGATGAGTACCGGGACCATTTGGGCGCCGCTCGGTGTGGTCGCCGTGTTCACCGTGGTGCAATACCTCGAAGCGAACATCATCTTCCCCAAGGTGGTGGGTGATGAACTGGGCCTGAACACGCTGGCGGCATTGCTGCTGGTGATGGTTGGCGCGGTGATCTGGGGCGTTGCGGGCATGGTGCTCTTCCCGCCGCTGGCCTCCATCCTGATGATCGTTGCCGGTGAACTGGAGGAGTGGCGCCCGTTCGCCATGCTGCTTGGCAAGTCGAGGCCCTTGCCTTCCGGAAGCAGCTGATCGCGATCAGCACGCCAGCTCGGCATGCGCGCGCCGTCCATGAGGCGCTGCATGCGATCGAAATGGTCCGCGCCGGTCCGCACCAGTTCGGCACGGTTGAAACGGGTGAATCCCTGTTGATCGGCTGCAGCCTGTTTCCGCGGGTCCATCATTGCTCCGCCTGTCGCGAAGTTCGGTGATGACGGGATGGATCGGCCGCAGCGAGGTCAGTGGTTCGAACGGAGGAGCGTGGGGCACGCGGAACCGTCATGTCACGACCCAGGGCGCTTGCGGTAGATCAAGTGGTACACCAGCGCCACGAAACCGCTGCCGCCAACCAGGTTGCCGAGGATCACCGGCAGGAGATTGTGCAGCAAACCCATCAGATGGATGCCCGCCTCGCTCTTCAATGATGGGTCATCGTGCGCGAGCAGCACGCCCATCGGGATGAAGTACATGTTCGCCACGCTGTGCTCGAAGCCTGCGGCCACGAACGCGGTGATGGGGAACACGATGGCCACGGCCTTGTCCACCACGCTGCGCCCGGCGAAGCTCATCCACACGGCAAGGCAAACAAGCACGTTGCACAGCACGCCGCTCAAGAACGCCTGCCAGAACGGGAGGGTGCACTTCACGGCGGCGATCCTTGCATACTGCGCTGCGATGGCACCGTCGTTCATCTGCGCATGACCCGAAAGGTGTACCAGCACGGCCAGGCCGGCGCCCCCGATGAAATTGGCGGTGCACACCACGGCCCAGTTCCGCAGCACCTCTGTGGTGGCGATGCGCCCATCGGCCCACGCCATGGCGAGCAGGTTGTTGCCGGTGAAGAGTTCCGCACCGGCCACCGAAACGAGGATCAGCCCCAGGGAGAACGCCACGCCACCAAGCACGCGACCGGTCGCGAAACCCAGCGAAACGTCGCTGACGACCAGTGTGTAGAACATCGCGCCCAGGCCGATGAATGCACCTGCCAAGATGCCGAGCATGAAGAGTTTCATGAACGGCAGGCGCGCCTTCACCACGCCCACACGCTCCACACGCTCGGCGATCTCCTGCGGGGAGTAAGCATCTGATCCGAAGAGGGGCTGCTTGTCGTTCATCAGTTGAAGGTCTGCGCAGATGTTCGCGTTAGCTGATAACAGAGCTGCACAACCGACGATCCTCCCGTCCTGTCCGGCCCAGCAGGCTGACCGGTGCGCTGCTCCTTGGTCCTCTCCGCAATGATAAAGAAGACGGGCAGGCACTGTGGCCGGGCATTCACGGACATGCTCCTGATCACTGGATCGTTGTGCCTGTTAACGACCGGTCGCTCCGAAACGCTCGAACGAAGATCGCGCCAGCGACTCACGGTGTTCGGGGTGGGCGATGGCGACGAGCGCTTCGGCCCGTTGTCGCAGGTTCTTGCCATACAGATAGGCCACGCCATGCTCGGTGACCACGTAGTGCAGATGAGCGCGTGTTGTCACCACACCGGCGCCTTGCTTCAGGAACGGCACGATCTTGCTCTCGCCCCTGCCCGTTGTGGATGCCATGGCGATGATCGGCTTGCCGCCCTTGGACAAGGCCGCACCGCGCATGAAGTCCAGTTGGCCGCCCACGCCAGAGTACTGATAGGTACCGATACTGTCGGCGCATACCTGCCCAGTAAGGTCGAGTTCGATGGCACTGTTGATCGCAGCGACCTTGGGATTCTCCCGGATCACTTTGCCATCGTTGACGTACTGTGCATCGAGGAAAGCGAATTGCGGGTTGTCGTGCACCAGGTCATACAACCGCCGCGTGCCGAGGGCGAAGCTGGTGACGACGCGGCCCGGGTGCTTCTTCTTGAAGCGGTTCGTGATAACGCCCTTCTCCACCAGATCGATGATGCCGTTGGAGCACATTTCGGTATGCACGCCCAGGTCCCTGTGCCCGGCGAGGCTGTGCAGGATCGCATCGGGGATGGCGCCGATACCCAGCTGGAGCGTCGATCCGTCCTCGATCAGCTCCGCGCACAAGGTGCCGATCCGTTTCTCGCGCTCACCGATACCGCTGGAGTAGTCGACTTCCGGCAGCTGATCATCCACCGCCACCAGCGCCGCGAAACGGCTGATGTGCACACTGCCTTCGCCATGTGTGCGGGGCATGTTCGGGTTCACCTGGGCGATCACCACGGGTGCGTTGCGCACGGCGGAGCGGGCCACATCCACGCTTACACCGAGCGAACAGAAGCCATGCGCGTCCGGTGGAGAAACGTGGACCATGGCCACATCGAGCGGCAGGATGCCCTGGTCGAACAGTCGCGGTATCTCGCTGAGGAAAACGGGGACGTAGTCTCCGTCGGGGCCGTTCACCACTTCGCGCACGTTCTCCGAGACGAAGAGCGAATTGATCCGGAAGCTCTTCTCCACGTGGGGCCCGTTCAGCCCGATATCACCCAGCGTACTGATGCTCACCAGCTCCACGTCCTCCACCTCACCCACGCGTGCGAACAATGCGCGCAACAAGGCGATGGGCGTGGCGGCGCTGCCGTGCACGAACACGCGCTGGCCCGAGCGGATCGAACGCACGGCTTCAGCAGCGGACATCCAGGGGAGAGCGTTCATAGTTGTTGTGCGGGCGGGTTGGAACCGATGTGCAAGATGGCCCGTTCCGGGGCCGCTTGGTTCAACTCGACGTATTCCGCCAGGTTGTCCTGTTCGAGCACACCGATCAAGCGGCCGTTCTCGATCACTGGCATCAGGGGCCACAGACCCCTGGCCAGTTTCTCCTGGATGCTGTTCGCCTCCGCGTCCGGCGGCACGGCATCGGGCACCGTTGCGGCCAGGGTATCCAGGTGACGCCCCGGATCGCCTTGCTGCATGGCCTGGATGATGGTCGCCCGATCGACGACCCGATCGAAGAGGCCGTTGCGGAGGACGACCACAGCGTGGTCGCCGACGGCCAGCAAGTCGGCCGCAGCCTGTTGCACCGTGGCATCGTGCGGCATGCTCCAGAACCGGGTGCGCATCACGTCGCGGGCACGGGCGCCGCGGAGCACCCGTTGGGTGGCGACCATGTGCATCTCAGCCGTGGCGCCGAAGAAGATGAACACACCGATGAGGGCGAGCATGGGATTGCCCCGACCGAAGGCCGCCAGCACAAAGAGCCCTGCGAACACCTTGCCTACGGTGCCCGCAATGCGTGTGGCGCGCACACGGTCCATGCGCAGGGCGAGGATGGAGCGCAGGATCCTCCCACCGTCCATGGGAAACGCCGGAACGAGATTGAAGAAGAACAAGCCGATATTGACAACGATAAGGAAGCGTGCCAACGCGACCACACCAGCGCCTCCCACGATCGTCTCTTCCACGAACACGGTATGTCCGAGCAGGATGAACGGCACGCTCACCACCGCGGCTATCGCCAGGTTGACCAGCGGACCGGCCACGGTCACCAGCAGTTCTTGTCTTGGCTCTTCCGGTATCCGCTCCAGGCTGGCCACCCCGCCGATGGGCAACAAGGTGATGCTCCTGGTCTTGACGCCGTAGCGCAGTGCGGTGAGGGCATGGCCGAACTCGTGCAACACCACGCAACAGAAGACCGCGCACACATACAGTAATTGTTGCACGAGCAGCGGCATGGCCATGCCCGCGCTCAAGCCGGTGAAAAGGACATAAACGACCAGCAACAGGAACGACCAGTGCACGCGCACCGGAATGCCTTTGAAGCTGAACAGTGTGAGGGAAGCGCTCGTGCGGGTGGCCATGTGTGAACGGCTGGATCGGAAGTTCGCCAAGTTCAAGAGCAGGTATGCGGGACAGCACCGCGCCTCAAGCGCCCGGGTCTTGCAGCACGAGCAGGGGAATGTGCGTATGCATGGCCAGGCGGGCCGAAAGGCTACGGTGGAAAAGTCCCTCCAGCCAGCCGCGCTCGCGATGCACGATGGCGATCATTCCTGCACCGCTGCGCTCGATCTGTTCGTCGATCACGCCAAGGAGATCAGTGCCGCTCATGTAGACATGACTGTGCGCTTGCGCGCCGAACACCGTTTCGAACGAGCAGATCTGCGGTTCCTCCGTACCTGCATGCACGTCCTCGTTGATCATGCGCAACACCGCTACCCTAGCCCCCGTGCGCTGCACGATGTCCAACAACGCGTTCGCCGTGGTGGGAGCAACAGGGCTGCTATCGTCAGCGAGGATGATGTGGCCTGGAGGTTCGAAGACCGCCTGTGCGGGCACGGCCAGGAGTGGCAGACCACCCCGTTTGATCGCGTCGGCGGTATTGGTCCCCATCAGCACGTGCTCGATACCGGTGGCCCCTTGGGTTCCCATCACGACAATGTCCGGGGCATCCTCACGGTCCTTGTACACGCTGATCACTTCAGGAACATACCCGCGCTCACACTTCACAACCATCTGGTGCCTGCTGCCGGGAAGCTTAGCCCGCAAGGAATCAACGAACGCAGCCAGATCCTCCATCGCGTTCTTCTTCAACTGATCATCGATGTTCAGCATGACACCCCTGCCAGGGGCCGACATCATATAGCAATGCAGGATCGTGAACGTGTTGCCCTCGGCACCATAGAGTTCCATGGCATACAAGGCGGCATTCAGTGCGTTCGGGCTGAAGTCGGTGGGGATCAGGATGTGGGCCATTGTGGGTTCTTAATGGTTCGTTGTGCGGCGTGGAACGCGTTCATCAGCCGCGTCATCGCCGCGGCAGGACGTTGCAGCTGATGCAGGCAGGGCAACGCTTCCGGTCGCCGGTCAGGCAGCTCAAGTACATCAACCTGAACGGGTTCATCAACAGGCACGAGCCACGGCCCAAGGTGCACCGGTGATCGTTGTTGGGCTTTTGGTTCTTCATGATGATGTGGACTTTCGGGGTTCACGGCCGTTCGGGCAGGACCAATAGGGGCACCGTGGTGTGCAACGCCATGCGCTTCGCCTTGCTGCCATGGAACATCGCTTCCCAGAAGCCTCTTTGGCGGTGGATCACGGCGACCAGTTGAACGCCTCCCTGCCTGGCCAGACCATCGATCTCCCTGCTCACTTCATCGCCCTGTACCGTCACGAACGAATGGCGGATGCCGGAAAGAAGTTCGGCGACCTGCGCCCGGTCCGCATGCTTGTCGAAGGAAACCGTGTTCTCTCGCACGTGTGCCAGCACCACCTCTGCGCCAGTTCTCCTGGCCAAGGCGACCAGCGGTTCAAGCGTGAAGCGGTCCAGACTGCCGCCATCATCAGCGAGCATGATGCGCTTGACCGGTGCCGGTGCCCACTGCGATGGCACGGTGATCACCGGTGCGCTCGCGCCCAGCACAACGGCCTTTGTATTGCTTCCGACCAGGCCGTAGTTCCCGGCACCTTGGGTGCCCATCACGATCATGTCCACGCCCTTGTTCCGATCCAGTTCGTTGAGCACATCCACCAACGAAAAGTGCGAGGTTCTCTTGGCGATCACCGCCCTGTCCGCGTACTGGCGGCATCGACGCTCGAAACGGCGCAAGCCGTTCACCGCCTCGCGCTGCGTGCTGTTCCCGATCCGAGGAAGCAGTGCATTGTCGAAAGCCGGCTTCAGATAGGCATGCACCAACGTGTACTTGGTCCCTGCAGTACCGTACAGATCGAAGGCGAACGTGGCCGCTTTGAAGGAGGTCTCGCTGAGGTCGGTGGGCAGTGCGATGTTCATCATGGTATATCCGTGCTCCTAAAAGTATCGACCGTTTCGTCGTATTACCTGATGATCGTCAGCTTGCAGACAGCATGGTCGGCCGCTGATCGCAGGGTGGCTGCGGTCACGGTCACGGATCCATTGACCTCGTGCTGATCTGACGACCGTCATGCGGCCGGATCGACGTGGCGATTATCCTTGGTATGCACAGCACCCCCTACGACCATGTCCCATATCCTGATCGCCACCGACCTGAGCGCGCCTGCGATGCATGCGGCCCGGTATGCATTCGAGCTCTTTGGACCACTGAATTCATACGTGATGCTGCATGCGTACGTGGAAGACATCATGATGCTGGGGAAGAACGATGAGGACGAGAAAGCCGCCAAGGAGGGTCTTCAAGCGCACGCCGAGCGGTTCATCCAGGCCACAGGACTTGAAAGCGTGCAGCGGCAGGTGCACATCGGGCAGGTAGCCAGCGTCCTGGAGGAGGTCGTTCCGAAGCGGGCCATCGACCTGGTGGTCGTCGGTAACCGTGGCAAGTCGGGGGCGACGTTCTTCTTCGGCAGCAACACGGCGCAAGTGGTCAAAGGCAGCGGGGTCCCCGTGTTGGCCGTGCCGGAGCACGCTGCCATTGAGCGCCCGAAGCGGATCCTGTTGGCCACGGATCTCGGAGAGGTCGGGGCACGCACCCTGGATGTGCTTCGCCACATCGCGAAGTTGAGCAATGCGGAGGTCCTCGTCGGGCATGTGCGCGCCTGGGAAAGCCCAAGACCACAGGCGCAAGAACTCCGGATCTTCGAACAGGCACTGAGGGACGTGGCCCATCGCTACCAGCAGGTGCAAGCGACCGATCTCCTGGAAGGCTTGGAATGGATGGTGAAGCGCGAAAAGGTGGACCTGCTGGCGGTGGTGCACAGGCATGCGGGTTTCCTCGGAGGTCTGCTGCATCCGAGCGCATCGAAGGCGATCGCGGAACGCATCAACCTGCCGATGCTGGTCATGCAGGATAAGGCGCTATGAACTGGTCGCATTGCTACTGGGTTGAGGCGTATGCTCATAAGGCTCCTGGACATTATCAGTCCGAAGAGATCGCCAGCGCGGTGCTTTGGCTCTGTTCGGATGGCGCCTCCTTCACCACGGGCCAGGCCCTTGCGGTGGATGGTGGCTGGGTGGCGCAATGACCGACATCCTTGCACGAACCTCATCACCGAACAACAACAACAACCATGAACATGACGACCATGCAGGACACCTACGCCAGCCTCGGTCACCTCTTCTACAGCATTGCTGCCGGCGATGGCAAGGTGCGCCAGGAGGAGGTCGCCCGGCTCAAGCAACTCATCAAGGAGCAATGGCTGCCCTTGGAGGACAGCCGCGATGAGTTCGGCACCGATGCCGCGCACTACATCGACATCAGCTTCGACCACGCCCACGCCCAGGCAATGGATGCCGCGGCGGCGTTCGCGCGGTTCAAGGAGGCCTACAAGGCGGATCCCTCTCGGTTCGATGCCGGCTTCCGGCGCATGATCTACCAGACGGCTGCTGCCATTGCCAGCGCGTTCGCGGGCAACAACAAGGCTGAACTGGGTCGCCTGGCGCAACTCGAACAGTTGTTCAAGGAATGATCGGCGCCACGGCGGGCTTCCTGCTCTGCGCACTGGCCATCTGGTTCAGTGGCACCCACCTCGCACGCCTTGGCGATCGCCTCGCGGAGATCACCGGTCTGGGCCGCGCCTGGCTGGGACTGGTGCTCATGGCCACCGTAACATCCTTGCCCGAGCTCTTCGTGGGCATCGGCTCCGCTGGGATCCACGGCAACGCCGACCTCGCCGTGGGCGATGTGCTCGGCAGCTGCGTCTTCAACCTGCTCATCCTCTCAGTGCTGGATGCCTTCCATCGCGGACCAGGCCTACTTCGCGCGGTGGAACCGAAGCAGGTGCTCAGCGCCGCACTCGGCATTGTACTGCTGGCACTGGTGGGCTTCGGCCTCTTCCTGCCGGACCCATACACGGTCATGGGCTGGGTGGGCATACTGAGCATCGTCTTCGTCGGTGTCTACCTCGTGGCTATGCGGATGATGTACAAGCATCTGGGACACGGACCTGCCCCGGATCATGCCGATGCGCCCGACCGCTCCGGCTTGAAGCGCGTGGTGCTCTGGTATGCGGTGCACGCCGCCGTGGTGATCACTGCCGCGCTTTTCCTGCCGGGCTTCGCCGAGACCATCACAGAGGAGACCGGGCTGAAGGCCTCCTTCGTGGGCACACTGCTGCTCGCCACCTCCACCTCGCTGCCCGAAGTCGCCGTGAGCGTCGCGGCCCTGCGCATCGGCGCGGTGGACATGGCCGTTTCGAACCTGCTTGGAAGCAACCTCTTCAACATCGTGATCCTCGCCATCGACGACCTGGTGTATCGTGGAGGCTTCCTGCTGAAGGACGCTTCGGACGCGCACCTGCTCTCGGTGCTCAGCACCATCATCATGAGCGCGATCGTGATCGTGGGCCTCACCTTCCGCACCGCGCCCAAGCGCTATCTGCTGGCGTGGGACACTTTCCTGATCCTGACAGTGTACATCGTTAATCTCATCCTCCTGTTTCGGATCTCCTGAACCATGAAATGGCATCTGCTGGAGATCGGAGAACTGCGCCAGGCATTGGGCGTCGGTGAACAGGGCTTGAGCGAGGCCCAGGCCGAAGAACGCCGGATCGAGCACGGTCCGAACGAACTGGAAGGCAAACGCAAGCGCACCATCCTTGGCCTCTTCCTCGCCCAGTTCAAGGACCTGATGATCATCGTGCTGCTTGCAGCCGCAGTGGTTGCCGGTTCAGTGGGCGACCTCACGGACACGATCATCATCCTGGCCATCGTGCTGGTGAACGCCGTGATCGGCGTGGTGCAGGAGTTCCGCGCGGAGAAAGCCCTGGAGGCCCTGCAACGCATGGCGGCCCCGCAGGCCACCGTGCGGCGCGGCGGCGTGATGCGCACCTTGCCCGCACGCGAACTGGTGCCAGGTGATGTGGTGCTGCTCGAGGCAGGCATGGTGGTGCCCGCCGACATCCGCTTCACCGCGTGCCATGGGCTGCGCATGCAGGAGGCCGCGCTCACCGGCGAATCGCTCGACACCGCCAAGCAGCCCGGTGAGCTTCACATGGCGGACCTGCCCCTGGGCGACCGCAGCAACATGGGCTTCAAGGGCACGGTGGTGGCCAAGGGTCGCGGCGAGGGCATCGTGGTGGCCACCGGCATGCGCACCGAGATGGGCCGCATCGCCAAGCTGCTGGACCAAGGCACCGCCTCCACACCGCTGCAGAAGCGCATGGCCGCCTTCGGCAAGGTGGTGGCCGTGGCCGTGCTCGCCATTTGCGCGGTGCTCTTCACCGTGGGCTGGCTGCGGGGCGGCGATCCGATGACCTTGTTGCTCACCTCCATCTCGCTCGCCGTGGCCGCGATCCCGGAAGCCCTGCCCGCGCTGATGTCGGTCTCGCTCGCGCTCTCTGCCGCGCGCATGGTGAAGCAGCAGGCCCTCGTGCGCCGGCTCGCGGCGGTTGAGACGCTCGGCTCCGTCACCGTGATCTGCACCGACAAGACCGGGACGCTGACACGCAACCGCATGCGCGTGGAGGAACTGATGCTATTGGACGAAACACAGCGTCAGCTCCTGCTCCAAGCCATGACCCTCAGCAACGACGTGCTGGCCGGGCCCGATGGTCCCGTGGGCGAAGGCACCGAGTTGGCGCTCTTCGAGCATGCCGAAGCGGCCGGTGCGCGGAAGGCCGATGCTGAAAGAGCATTGCCGCGCGTGGCCGAAGTGCCCTTCGATGCCGTGCGCAAGTGCATGAGCACCATCCATCGCCGAACCGATGGCAGCCACCTGCTGTTCATCAAGGGCGCGCTGGAGTCCTTGCTCGAGCGCGCTGCCGCGACCGATGCGCGCTGGAAGGCGGCGGCGGATCGCCTCGCGGAAGAGGGCTTGCGCGTGATGGCGCTCGGCTACCGCGAATTGCCTGCGGGTGAGCTGCCGGAGGATCTCGATGAGCTTGAGCGCAGCGTCGTGCTCATCGGCCTGGCCGGCATCCAGGACCCGCCGCGCGACGAGGTGCCGCAGGCCATCGCCGATTGCCACGGCGCGGGCATCCGCACGGTGATGATCACCGGTGATCACCCCGTCACCGCGCGCACCATCGCCCGGCGCATCGGTCTGCTCGGCCCAGCGGAAGCGGATGATCCGCGCAGCGTGATCACCGGCGTCGAGGTCGCCAAGCTCGATGCGGGGGGCCTGCGCGAACGGGTGGATCACCTGCGCGTCATCGCCCGCGTTTCGCCCGAGCAGAAGCTCGACATCGTTGCCGCCCTGCAGGAGCACGGGCACTTCGTGGCCATGACGGGCGATGGCGTGAACGATGCGCCCGCGCTCAAGCGCGCCGACATCGGCGTGGCCATGGGCATCACCGGCACCGACGTAAGCCGCGAGGCCGCCGACATGGTGCTGCTCGACGACAACTTCGCCACGCTGGCCCACGCGGTGCGCGAAGGGCGCCGGGTGTTCGACAACATCCGGAAGTTCATCAAGTACACGCTCACCAGCAATGCCGGCGAGATCTGGGCGATCGTCCTCGCGCCCTTGCTGGGCCTGCCCATCCCGCTGCTTCCCGTCCACATCCTGTGGATCAACCTGGTCACCGATGGCCTGCCCGGCCTCTTCCTCTCGCAGGAGCCTGCAGAACGCGATGTGATGCAGCGCAAGCCGCGGCATCCCAAGGAGAGCATCTTCGCGCATGGCCTCGGCATCCACATCCTGTGGGTGGGCCTGCTCATGGGCGGGGTCACGCTCGCGGCACAGGCCTGGGCCATCGAGAGCGGTCGCGATAACTGGATGACGATCGCCTTCAACGTGCTTTGCCTGAGCCAGATGGGCCATGTGTGGGCCATCCGCACCGAACGATCGGTCTTCCGCACCAACTTCTTCTCCAATCCCGCGCTGCTCGGGGCCGTGGCGCTCACCTTCGGCCTTCAGGCGCTGGTCACCTTCGTGCCCGCGTTCCAAGAGGTCTTCCGCACGCAGGCGCTCACGCTGGAAGAGTTCGCTGTGGTCACGGCGCTCTCGTGCGTGGTTTTCATCGGGGTGGAGGTGGAGAAGATCTTCGCGCGCAGGGGATGAGGCGCACGCACCGGCCGTTCCTTTGATCTATTGCCATGAAACGATCCGCCCACAAACTGTTCTTTGGGCGCGGCCACGCGTCTGACGTGGTGCGCCGCAGCACACTGCACGATCGGTGGGAGAATGTGCTGCACATCTGGAACAACACCTATGAAGAGGATGCCGGCCTGGAGAAGGTGGTGCGCCTGATCCTCGCCCTTTCGCAATTCCTGTTCCCGGGCATCTTCCTCAAGCACCTCTTCTGGCGCAAGGGCCCGCTATACCAGGATCTGGCCATGGAGGTGCTCGTGCTGCTGAAGACCGTCTTCCCGGTGCGCTTCTTTGGCAGGGCTGGTGGCGGAATGATGCGATGGTCGCACTGAACATCTGGCTCATGGCGGAGACGCTCCTCTACATCCCCACCATGATCTTCGCCAGCGACGCGCTGCCCACACCCCGCTCCTACCGCCGTTCCAAGCTGCTGATCTTCATCAATTACCTGGAAGTGGTCTTCACCTTCGCGGTGCTGCACATGGCCGGCCAATACTTCAATCAACCGCTCACCTCTTGGACCGATTCGGTGTACATCAGCTTCATGGTCACCAGCACGATCGGCTTCGGCGATTTCTTCCCGGTCACCGGGATCGGCAAACTGGTCGTTGCGGTGCAATCGCTGTTCTACCTCAGTTACATCGCCCTCTTCATCAGCTTCTTCAACCAAGGCCTGAACCGGGGCTACTTCGAGAAGCTGAACAAATGAGCGGTCTAATTTTGACGCATGGCCGATCAACTGACGGTGAGAAGGGCGCTGAGCGGACTTGATGGCGCCCTGGTGGATGCCATGTTGGCCGAGGGCCACGTGGTGGATGTTCCGGCGGGGACCGGGTTACTGAGGGAAGGCGGCTACGTGCGCGAACTCCCGTTGGTGATCGACGGGCTGGTCCGCGTGTACATCGGACATGAGGACAAGGAGCTCCTCCTCTACTACATCAAGCAGGCGGAGAGCTGCGTGATGAGTTTTTCCGCGCTGCTGGAGCGCGTGCCCAGCCGCATCAACGCAGTGGCCGAGCACGACACCACCTTGCTGCTGGTGCCCGAGGCGCGGCTGCGCGAATGGCTGCGCGATTTCCCATCGCTGTCCTCCCTGTTCTTCCATCAATACAACGAGCGGTACACGGACATGCTGCGCACCGTGGAGCAGGTGGCCTTCGGAGACCTGTCCACCCGCCTGTTGGCGCACCTGAAGCAATTGAGCGCCGTAACGGGCCGGGAGCTGCTTGATGTGAGGCACGCGCGACTCGCACAGGAACTGGGCAGCGCACGCGAGGTGATCACGCGCACGCTGAAAAAGCTCGAGCGTGATGGCGCGCTGGTCCAGGAGGAAGGCGGCATCCGGCTGCTGCGGTGACCCAGGTCACCGTATCCGGCCTGCGGGCCGTCCCACCTTTGGCTCGATGAAAGGTCAAGGCATGAGCAAATGGATGCGGTTCGGGCTGGTCTGCCTGCTCTGCATAGGACTCGCTTACGGCATTGCGCTGCTCATCGGAACGAACTGAACAACCAACAAACAAACGTCATCATGAAAGCCAACATGGGTTCCGCCGATCGCACCATTCGCGTATTGCTCGCCGTCGTCTTCGCTGTGCTCTACTTCACCGGCACGGTGACAGGCACGTTCGGCATCGTCCTGCTCGTCCTTGGAGCCGTCTTTCTGCTCACCAGCGTGATCAGCTTCTGCCCGCTGTATGCGCCGTTCGGTATCAGCACCTGCGCGGTGAAGAAGGCCTGAACGTTCACATCGGCGAACCATCATGGTCGCCCGTGCATACGGCACGGGCGCCTGTTCCTGGTCGACACGTTCAATCCTCCCAGCGCACGGCCACCGCCACTTCGTTGCGGCGGGCCACCAGCTGCCAGGGCGGGTCGTATCCCAGGAATCGTACCGGGCCTATTGGTTCGAGCCCGGCGGCCATCACCAATCGAAGGAGTTCGTCGTTATGGGTCGCGACTTTCTCATCATTCGAGAAACCGCCGAAGCGGAGCACCGCCACCACCTCTTCAGGAACCCGCTCCAGTTCCACATTCGGGTCGTTGGGGACCGGGAGGCTGTCCATCGTTAGCCCCTCGGGCATCACGAAACGCATGCGCGAGCTGTCAGCTCCCATCTCCATGTGCACCGGAGCGGTCATGGCGATCTTCTTCTCCTCGGCGTTACCACCGAAGATGTAGCCCGCCAGGCTGCGGAAGCCGGAGTTGGACAGCTCCTTGTAAGTGGTGCCGGGCTTCAGCACAGATGCGGTGAGGGCTTCCGGGTAACGCCGCACCTCCAGCTCGCCAATGGTCTTCAGCACGGTGTACGGTTGTTGGGGCGTGCCCTTGGTGCTCATGGTGGTATAGGCCTGCACACCCACGAAGGCAACGACCAGACCGATCAGGACGTACATGGCTTTGCGCTTCATACAAGTCTTGCAGTAGAACAACGCAGAGGCCGCAAGGTTCAGGTGATCTTCCGCAAGGCCTCGCGCTCGCTCAGCGGCGAAAGCTTGTGCGAACGCACGAAGTCCTTCACTGCAGCGGGATCGGTCTCCGCCAGAGTGCGCAATGCCCAACCGATGGCCTTACGTATGAAGAAGTCCTTGTGCGCCGCATGCCGCTCGATGTTCGCGAACAGCAGGGTCTTGTTCGTCCCCTCCTTCCACGCCAGTTGATGGATAAGCGCAGTGCGGTTCAACCACATGTTGTCGCTGGTGATCCACCGCTTGTTCCATCCGGGGATCTCCTTCGGGTGGGACTTCAGGATCGCGCCGGCCACATGTACCGCGAGCAGGTCGACGGTATCCCACCAGCTCTTGGTGGTGATCAGCTCCTCCACGAGGGGCAGGTCTTGCGGCCCAAGCTTCTTCGCGTGCTTGCGCAACAGGTCACAGGCCGTGTAGTGCATTTCCCGCTCCTTGCAGGAGAAGGCATCCCGTGCTATCGTCGGCAATTCTCCCAGGTTTGGCGTACCGTGTACAGCGATGTGCTCACGGACGAGCGCGCGGCGTTCTTCCGTTCTCAGTCCGAAGAAAGGCGCGATACCCTTCATGTAGGTGAACGCACCCGCTGCGTGTGAGGGACACGCGTGGCGCTTGTACGCCGCCCGAAGCGGCACCAGCCAGGAATGCATGCCACAAAGGTCATGATCCGCCATGACGCGTGGTTCGCCAGCATGGTCCCTGTCGTGTGGTATGAGGTGTACGGGGCGTGCTCCCCTGTCCGCTCCATCGATCATTACCTTTACCCGAACAGCATCGTACCATGAAGAACTCACGTTGGCTCTTCGGTTTGCTTGGTTTGATCGGCCTCAAGGGCTTCACCGTCTTCACAGGTGGTCCCTCGTCCGATGCGATCTGGTTCCTATGGTTCCTCTGGTTCCTGTACTTCAATTCCGGAGAAGAAGAAGTGAACCATTGGGTCCACCAAGGCGGAGCCACGTCGGCACGGGGCCACGACCTGACTATTGGTCAAGCTCAAGAAGCCAGGCCTTCGCCTTCTCCACATCGTCGAAGAAGGTGGTGATGAACGGTACGGCAGGACTGGCGGCCGTGATGATGCGATCCACGCTCATCCTGTTGAAATAATCCGAGCCGGTGAGGATGGCCATGCGCTTGAGACCCGAGGTAGCCATTCGCGGGTACCAATCACTCAAGGTCCACTGCTCATCCTGTTTGAGAATGGCATCCATGCTGCGCAGATCGGCCAGCCAACGCGTAAGGCCCAGGGAGCGCACGCGTTGCTGCGCGTCATCCAGTATGGCCCGGAATGCGGGACTGGGCGCATATCCCGTCCACTGTAGCATGATCATGCGCTCTTCAGGCGAGACCTGGATGGTGACGTACTGATCCTTGCGGACTACAAGGGAGGAATGCTCAGCTGCCGGATCCATGGGCTTCATGTGCACGAAAACAAGATATACCTGAACGGCAGCGCTTGGTTCGTGCCAGTAGGCACAAGATTAGTTGATCCGTCCTCTATCCCAACAGCGCAGCGCACGCGGTCAACGACGAAGCGGCTCGATCGTGATGCGCGTGGCAACCCCGATGAAGAGGCGATCACGACGGATGGATCCAGGCCTTCGCCGAGGGATAGCCGGGCGAAAAGGGACAAGTCAAAGCATAGGTCCATGAGGACGGTCAGGTTCAAGAGGGGATCCACCACGCTCATGCCACGTCTTTCGGCAGACCCACCAGGCGGCTCTCGCCTTTCTCATAGATCACGTTCGAGCGACCCACGATCAGCGGATCGACCTTGCCGATCATGGACGCGTCGCGTCCCGTGTATTGGAAACTGCTCAGCAGGTAGCGCATGGCATTGAGCCGCGCCCGCTTCTTGCAGTTCGACTTCACCACCGTCCAGGGCGAATCGGAGGTGTCGGTGTGGAAGAACATGCGCTCCTTGGCCTGGGTATACTCCTGCCACTTGTCCATCGAGGCACGGTCGATGGGCGACAGTTTCCATTGCTTCAGGGGGTGCCGCGCCCGGTCCTTGAAGCGCCGGCGCTGCTCTTCCCTGCTCACCGAGAACCAGAACTTGAAGAGGTGGATGCCGCTGCGCACGATGTTGCGCTCGAACTCCGGTACCTCACGCATGAACTCCTCGTACTCCTTCGCCGTGCAGAAGCCCATGACACGCTCCACACCCGCCCTGTTGTACCAGGAACGGTCGAAGAGCACGATCTCGCCCTTGGTAGGCAGGTGCTTCACGTAGCGCTGGAAATACCACTGCCCGCGTTCCTCATCGGTCGGCTTCTCCAACGCCACCACGCGGGCACCCCGCGGATTCAGGTGCTCCATCACGCGCTTGATCGTGCCTCCCTTGCCCGCCGCATCACGCCCTTCGAAGAGGATCACCACGCGCGCACCGGTGGTCTTCACCCAGGCCTGGAACTTGAGCAGTTCCACCTGCAGGTCGTACTTCTGCTGCTCATAGTTCTTGCGCGACATCAGGTTCTTGTAAGGATACCCGCCGTTGCGCCAATCCTCCACGAGTTCCATGTCGCGCTCCTTCCTGGTCGGAGTGCCGTTCCCAAGGTCCTCCATCAGGAGGCTGAGCAGCAGGTGCCGCTCCTCCTTGGAATAATTCTTCAGGAACACCTCGGCGACCTCCTTCTGGTCCTGGCGGCCTGCGGCCTTGTCCAGCTTCTCGCGCAGGACCAGCGCATCCTTGTTCAGCCTCGCGCGGATCCGGCGGTTCACCGTGTTCGCGCGTACCTCTTCAGCGTTCCTGCCCGGCACCACATCTCCTTCGGTCACCTTGCGGGTCCGGGTACGCAGCGCCTTCCGTTCATCGATCACTGCGGTCTTCTTCGCTACACCGTTCAACTTGCTCATCATGCGCCTCGCTTTATATCTCCGGAGTACCCGTATTGGATGCCCCATCGTACCAAGTTCTACAACCTCCATCGCATAGGAACTGACGGATGTCAGACCTGCCGATCATCGGCCCCGGTGGCGTTATCCGGAGGTCGAAAGACCCATATGCAGGTCAGCCTGCGGCCAGATCCAACATGATCGCAGATCGAGCCTGGGCTATCCGCCCCATCAGGGGACAAGGACGCTCACCTGAGGCACTGAGTCCCCTGGACCCCATGAAAACAACAACAGCAAACACATGAACATTGTCTGGATCCTGTCCAGTTCAAGCCGACCACCTCAACGTGGTCCATCCATGCAGCATGAACAGGGTTCAGGGAAGTTCCTCCAGGACCGAGTTCCCGCTGGACCCATCGCCACTGGTCCAACGCCACTCCTCGTACATACGGACCCGCCCGTCAGGCAACACCTCCGGCGTCGACCTGCAAACGCCCGTCATCAACTCGCCGCGGTCGTTCACCTGGTGGTAGCGCATATCAAGCCGGCCTTCGCTATTTACCAATGCGATCAATTGGCCGCTGAGGATACGCCCACCTGCGTAGCTGCATGTCACGATGTTGCCGGTCTGCTTGTAGTGGAACACGACCTCCGTCGAAACCTCGCCGTTGGCACTATTGCTCCTGGGCACGAAACGGCGGTCGTTGTAATCGATCATGTGGTGTGCGTGATAGCGCGAAGGTCGGGGATCGCGGCGTGGTGAACGCGCGAAGAGACAATGCACGAAAGGTCATGGACTCTTCGCTTCAACTTGGTCCAACACGGTTCGCAACGCTTCGAAGCGACACCCGGGCGATATTGCACAGACCCGGCGCCTTGCGGAAAGTCCAAGGTGCCATCGGCACGCGCTATGGAGCCGTCGAGGCCGATGCCGCAGAAAACGGAACAGCTGCTGGATATGGTACGAAAACGCGTGCGCCCTATTTCCAGGTGCGAACGTCCTCTTCAAGCCTGTCGCCTTCGAACCAGAAACGCCGTTCGCGTTCCGTGTTGCAGATGCGCGACGGAGGCATGGGCATCGAGAAGGGCTTGTCCATGTCGCGCTTCAAATACTGCTCCAGCACATCCTCCAAGGGATACTGCGCTGTGCGTTCCACCGTCACGCGCAAGGTGTCGCTCGCCCAGGTCCACGTACCGGAGAGCACCGCTACCGTGTCGCCTTGGAGCGGTTCACAGTCGCCTGGCTGCCAGATGCGGAGCGTTGCGGATCCACGGTCCTCGAAGATGACCTCTTGGTAGCGCCCATCGCGGAAGAAGCTCATCCGACGCTCCTCATCGGTGTAGCCCGCGATGCACTCGCCGTTCGGGCCGTGCGTCATGGGATCGCCTTGCCAATACCGGAACTCGCGGTCGAGCCAGGGCGCTGCGGCCGTGTCCTGTTGGGCCACGACGACCGAAGCGGCCACCGCAAGGCAGATGATCAGCAAGCTGCGAATTGCCATGTGCGCTCTGTACAGCCGAATGCTATGAACGTTCAAGCAAGATACCGCCCCCTGACCATGGAGGCCCCGGGGATTTGCGGCTGAACGAATGGAATTGTCGGTATACGAGCCCCCCACTGGCATGCCCCGCCGAGCTACCAGCACTTTCGACAGCGAGAGTCGGTGAAAGGAAGTCGAGCTATGCGCACATCCGGGGCCAACACCTATCGCGATGCGGGCGCGCACCCGCCTTGAACGACCCGGAACGCAAAGGCCTGCTCCATCGCGCCACCGTTCGCATCCTTCGCCGGGGTCCAGCGCGGCATGTCGGTGATCACCTGCAACAGATGAGCGTCCAATTCCGCCTTGCCTGAAGTTCCGGCCAAGGACACATCGGTCACGTCGCCGCCTTTGTCCAGCGTGAAATGCACCACCGGAGGTTTCAGCCATCCGATCCCGGGTTGGATATGTGGGAGGATATTGCCCTTGAGGTAGCTGACCAGGCTGTCCGCGCCTCCAACGAACAGCGCATCGGTAGTTGGAGCAGTGGTCTTCGAAGTAAGGGCCTCGACCACGTACGCCTTGTTCGAATTGAACA
>DEQO01000128.1 GCA_002360495.1 Flavobacteriales bacterium UBA3364 | reverse complement strand
CGATCAGCGACGGCCAGATCGATGGCATCATCGTAAAAGAAGGCGACCTCCTCGTCCTTGAGCGCATGCTTGCTGAGGAACGCATCGAAGGCCTCACGCTTGTCGATGAACCCCATGTACAGACCGTGGATCTTCTCCCGCTGAGCGAAACGTTCCGCATACGGATTGTGCTGCCCGGTGATGATGGCCGCGTGCGGCAGTCGCTCCCCGTTCTGCAGCCACAGCCCGAAGCGCAACATGTTCACGCCCATGCTACCGACCTCACTGAACGGACTTCCGCCCTCGAGGTCCTTCCACCCGTCGTTGAATACCCCGTCCCAGTCGAACAGCACAGCCCTGATCCGCCCCAACCGGGCAACGAACTCCCCGGGTTGAAGGAGGAGCTCGGTTCCCAGTTCAACGAACGGGTCTCGCCCCAAGGGGTGGTCCGCAGGATGCATCCTAGCCCGCGATCGCCTTGATCAGGTCCTGGATGTCGAGCATGCCGAGCTGCTTGCCGTTCTCGCTCACGCTGATCGTGTCCACCTTCTTTTCCTTGAACAGTTTCTGGGCATCGTCCAGCAAAGCTTCCGGGCCGACCGTGATCGGTTCGTTGAAGGCCATGGCGCTCAGCTTCTTCGCCAGGAACTTGTTGCCTTCCTTTTCGATGCCGCGGCGGAGCCCACCATCGGTGAAGACGCCCTTGTTCCTGCCTTTCGCGTCCACCACCATCACCGCGCCGAAGCCGTGCTTGGTCATTTCCACCAGTGCTTCGCTCACGGTTGCACTATCCTTCACCACGGGATTGCTGCGGCTCAGGATGTCCTTCACCTTCATGGTGATCAGACGCGTATGCTCGTAGAACTGCTGCGTGCCCAGCTGGGTCATGTGGTTGTCCGTAAGCTGCTTCATCAGCTTCCATGGGACGGTGATCGTATGCACGCCGATCTGGACCGCGTTGCGCACATGCTCCACGGTCCGCACACTGCTGAACATGACCTTGCTGTCGTATCCGTAGTAGTTCACGGCCTCCACACATTGTTGCACGAGGGTGAGGGCATCATGACCTTGGTCCTGCAAACGACCCACCAGCGGACATACGTAGTTCGCACCGGCCTGCATGGCCATGTAGGCTTGTTGCAGCGTGTATACCAAGTGTACGTTCACCATGATACCTTCATTGCGCAGCATGCGACAGGCGCGCAGGCCCTCCAGTGAAACAGGGATCTTGAAGACAGTGGTCTCTTTCTTGAGACCCATTTTCAATTGGCGCTTGGCCTCCTTCACCACTTCCTCGGCGGTGTTGCCGAGTGCTTCCACCTGTAGGATGGGGACCTTCTTCGCGAGGTCCAGGATCATCTTGTCGATGTTCGTGACACCACCGCGGTGCATGAACGTCGGTGTGGTGGTGAGACCCGTGAGGAAGCCGAGTTTGAAGGCTTCGTCGATCTCCTTGATGTCAGCGCTGTCGAGGTAAAGTTCCATGGTGGGTCAGTTGCGGTATTGGACCTCCACGGCGTGCAGGTCGATCAGTGGTTTCAGGAATTCTTCGAGGTCGTAAACACACAGTTGGCTGGCGGCGTCGCACAACGCCGTGCTCGGGTCGGGGTGCGTTTCAATGAACACGCCGTCGACACCTGCGGCTACACCGGCCCGCGCGATCGTGGGCATCACCTCACGGTTGCCGCCTTTCGGATCGGCGCTGGGGATGCCGTATTTGCGGATGCTGTGCGTGATGTCGAACACCAGCGGATAGCCGGTCCTGCGCAGATGATGGAACGCGCGTGGATCGACCACGAGGTCGTTGTATCCGAAGGTGTATCCACGCTCCGTGAGGATGATCTTGGAGTTCCCGACGCTTTCACACTTCTTCGCCGGGTTGATCATGTTCTCCGGGGCGAGGAACTGTCCGTGTTTGATGTTCACCACCGCACCTGTCCTGGCTGCCGTCGTCACCAATTCCGTCTGCATACAGAGGTAGGCCGGGATCTGGATCACGTCGCATACCTCGGCGATGGCTTTTGCCTGACCGGGGTAGTGGATGTCCGTCAAGAGCGGGAAGCCGAAATCCTTCTTGACGCGCTGGAGCACCTTCAAACCTTCCTCGAGGCCAGGTCCTTGGTAGAAATCGACGCTGCTGCGGTTGTCCTTGGTGAAACTGCTCTTGTAGATCACGGGCACCTTCATGCGCTCGCTGACTTCCTTCAGTTTCTCGGCGGTGCGCATCATGATGCTCTCCGTTTCGATCACGCACGGACCGCTGATCAGGAAGAGTTGGTCCGACCCACAGGCGATGTTGCCGACTTGGACGATCTTGGTCATGGGCCGCAAAGGTATCCTACCGCCCGGTAGCGGCCGCTTCGACCTTCAGGTCGAAGACCAGTTCGCCCAGAAGGTATCCTTCCAAACGGTCGCCAGCCTCGATCCGGCCCACACCAGCCGGTGTTCCGCTGAAGAGGAGATCCCCATTGTCCAAAGCCATGTAGCGTTCCACATGGGCGATCAAGGCCGTGATATTGAAGAGCATCTGGCCGCTATGTCCGGCTTGTGCCACCTTCCCGTTGCGTTTCAGCATGAAATCGATGTGCCCGGTCGGCGGGAATGACTCGATGGCCAAGGATCGTTCCGCGACGTAGGCCGATCCGTCGAAGGCTTTCGCCTTTTCCCACGGAAGTCCTTTGGCCTTCAGGTCCATCTGCAGGTCGCGTGCGGTAAGGTCAAGGCCGATGGTCACTTTATCCGCTTGTGCCTTTCCGTTCTTGTGGAAAATGGAATAGACGAGTTCGATCTCGTGGTGGATGTCGTTACTGAAGGCTGGAAGCCGGACAGGTCCACCAGTCGGAACAAGTGCGCTGGGTGGCTTCAGGAATACGACCGGCTCGTCGGGTATGGCGTTACCGAGTTCCTTGGCGTGCTCACCGTAGTTCCTTCCGATGCATACGATCTTCATGACGTCGGGCTATGCGTGGAGGTCGGAAAGGGCATTCCGCATGACCGAGAGGGTGCTCCCCGGCAATTCGGCCTTGGTCATCAACCATTGCAGGTATCCGGGATCGTTGCGGCCGATGTTCTCCAAGGTCCATCCCGCATATTTCCCGAAAGCGAGGCAGATATGTCCCTTGTCATCGAACTTCAGTTTCCCGGCGGCATCCGGGCTGCGTTGCCGATCACCGCTCTTTTCGCCGAGGAAAGCGACATTGCCCTGGAGTGCCTCGGGGTAACGTTCCAACTGGGCCAACAGCACATCGGCCGTGGCTTGTACATCGGCCAGCGCGTCGTGGGCACCTTCGTGTTCGCGGCCGCAGTAGAACTTGAGGGCAGCGCCCAGATCGCGAGGTTCCATCTGGTGGTAGATCCGCTGCACGTCGACAACGCGCGCTGCACTACTGTCCCAATCGCTGCCTACCCGGTGCAATTCCTCGGCGAGGAACGGTATATCGAAACGCAGGCAGTTGAAGCCGGCCAGGTCACATCCGGACAGTTCGTCCAGCACGTCGCGGGCGACATCCTCCAACGCCGGTGCATCGGCGACATCGGCATCGGTGATCCCATGCACGGCCGTGGCCTCGGCAGGAATGGGCATACCGGGGTTGATGAGGGTCTGGTACGTCGTGCGGGTGCCATCGACAAGCAGACGAACAACGCCGATCTGTACGATGCGATCACGGCCGATCTTGATACCGGTGGTCTCGAGGTCGAAGAAGGCGAGGGGGCGATCGAGGGATAGGGGCATTGGCCGAAAAGTAGATAAGAAAGAACCCCGGCGTCGTTGCCGGGGTTCCCAGTTCTTCACGATCAGCGTTCTAGCGCACCTTCAGTTTGGCGTACTGGAACTTGCCGTACTTCTCGGTGTTCTTGAAGTCCCCACCGTACTTAGGGCCTTGCACGAGGTTGTTCACGGCCTCGAGGTAGAGCTTCGTTTCATCCTTGCCCCGGGCCTTCACGGCTTCAAGCAGGCGCGTGCGGGCATCCTCCATGCGCTGGCGGCTCAGGTTCTCGTTGGTGCCGAAGGTCTTGGTGGGCACCTTCGAGGCGCTGGCCTCGATCACCACATTGGCCTTGCCGTTCTTGTCTATCAAGTCGACCACCACGTCCACGAACTGTTTCCAGCGATCCTCGTTCTGGTCGATGTCCTTCGCGTTGTACACATAGAACTTGGCGTATTCGTCCGCGTATTTGGCATCCGGCGCAACGTGTTTGCCGGCCTTTTCCTTGATCTCGGCATCGGTGAGCGCCCGTTCCTTCTCTTTGGCCGCAGCATCCACGGGATCCCCCTTTTCCTTCTTGCCGGGAGGCGATCCCTTGGGCAGATCCACAATGCTCGCAGGACCGGCCAGTGATACGGGGCTCAAGTAGATCTCCTTGTTGATCTCCTGGTAGGAACTCTCGCATTCCACGAAAATGTCCTCGGTGTGTACGGTCTTGTCGTTCACCCGGTAGTCCAGGTTGTACTCCTTGCAGGGGGGCAGGATCGCCACGTATACACCATCGCGCTGGCGGGGCTTGTACGTCTTCACTTCCCCGGTGGCCTTGTCCGTCACGTAAAGGATGGTGCTCGGCGGCAGCGTTTCGCCTGCGGACGGTATGATGTATCCTTTCAGGACGGTGAGCCCCTCGGTTTCCATCTCGGAAGGAAGGTCCACGAAGTAGATGTCCTTCTCACCGAACCCCTCGATCTTGTCCGAACTGAAATAGCCTCGGCGGCCGTCCGCTGTGGTGATGAAGAAGACATCATCGTCGGGAGAATTCAATGGATATCCATGGTTCTTCGGAGTGGTCCATGCACCGTCATCCTCCAGTTCGGTCGTGAAGATGTCAAAGCCTCCCATTGAATTGTGACCTGTGGAGGAGAAGAACATCAAGCGACCGTTGGGGTGCATGAAAACACCGTCCTCATCGTACGGGGTGTTCACCACCTTGCCCAAGTTCTGTGCCTTGCTCCAAACCCCGTTCGGAAGGCGGACCACACGGTAGATGTCACGTCCGCCGACGCTGCCTTCCTTGCGGTCGCTCACGAAATAGAACGTGTTGCCATCGGCGGTCAATGCACCATGGGTCTCCCATGCCTTCGTGTTGATGTCGGAACCCATCAGCACAGGATCGCTCCACAATTCACCCACCAATTTGCTCTCGTACAGGTTGCCGTCACCACCGTCATCCCGGTAAATGACCAGGGTCTGTCCGTCAGCAGAAACGTTCACTACCGCCATATGGCCGGCGCCTGGCGGGTTGATGTTCAGCATCTCGGCGGGTTGCCAGTTACCCTCCCTGTCCTTGAAGCTCACGTAGATATTCTCATGTGGCATCCCTGACAAGGGGTCGAGGAAGGCCTTGTTCGAACTGTCCGGACGGATCCGACGGGAGGTGAAGAACAACGCATTCCCGTCCACGGAAAGGACCGGGCTGAAATCGGGATACTCCGAGTTGATCTTGGGGCCCACGTTGTAAACGCTGTAGTTCAGCGGGCTTGCCTCCAGGATGCGCGCATTGGCCACTTGTTCCTTTCCGCGCACGGCCAAGGGCGACTGGCTGTGCTTCCCTTGTGTCTCGTCAATGAACTTCTGGTAGTACGTGTCGGCTTTGTCGAGGTCGTTCTTGAGGTGGTAGGAGCGGGCGAGGTAATAGTCCACTTCAACCGGCGCGTTCCGTTGCTTGGGGTCGAACGGGTCATAGCCCGACGACATGAATGATCCGCCTGTTGCCGTTTGCCGCAATTGTGAGGCCCGCTCCAGATAGGGAAGGGCTTTGGCCTTCTGGTTGTAAGAACTGAAATAGGACAACCCGAGTTTGTAGTTGAGGTTGCCGTTTTCCCCATCACTGGCCACCAGACCCGACCAGATCTCCGCCGCTTGATTGAAGAGTTTCTCCTCCATCAGCTTGTTGCCTTCCTCGAATTTCCAGTTGAAGGAGGTGTTATCTCCTTGTGCTCGGACGGGAGTATCCAGCAGGGATAAGGTGAACAGGGCAATGGCAGCGTAGCCGTACTTCATAACAGGGCGCTTTCTGGGTGTATTCAAGGGCAAGAATAGCGGATAAATGTAGAATTTTCCGTTTGCCGAGGGTGTGTTTGTTCAGAAGCTCTGGTCCTGTGACCAACCCTCAAGGATATCGGCTACTCGTCGGACGAAACGGCCGCCTAGTGCCCCATCCACGACCCGGTGGTCATAGGAATGCGAGAGGAACATCTGGTGGCGGATCCCGATAAGGTCGCCTTGGGGGGTTTCGATCACCGCCGGTTTCTTGCGGATCGCGCCAGTGGCCATGATGGCGACCTGCGGTTGGTTGATCACCGGGGTACCCAGAACGTTGCCGAAGGTGCCCACGTTGGTGACGGTGTATGTACCTCCGCTGACCTCGTCGGGCAGAAGCTTGCCCATTCGTGCCCTGTTGGCCAGGTCGTTCACCTTCCGGGCCAGGCCCACCAGGTTCAGTTGGTCTGCGTTCTTGATCACGGGTACGATCAGGTTGCCGTTGGGCATCGCGGCAGCCATGCCGATGTTGATGTCACGCTTTTTGATGATGTTGTACCCGTCCACCTGCACATTGATCATGGGCATCTCCTTGATCGCCTGGACGATGGCCATGATAAAGACCGGGGTGAAGGTGAGCTTCTCGCCTTCCCGTTGTTCGAACGCTTTCTTGATCTTCTCCCGCCAGAGCACCAAATTCGTGACGTCGGCCTCAACGAAGCTGGTCACATGCGGACTGGTGCGTTTGCTCATAACCATGTGGTCGGCGATCAAGCGCCGCATCCGGTCCATTTCGATCAACTCATCGCCTTCGCCCGGAAGCACTTTCGGGGTCTGGGGTTCGGTCCGGGCAGTGGAAGCTGGGATAGGAGCAGGGGTAGGCGCAGGAGCAGGGGCAATGTCGGATCCCTTTGCCCCTGGTACTGCACCTTGAGTTCCCCTGTTCGGCAGGTAGTCCAGTATGTCCTTCTTGGTTACGCGACCGCCTTGACCTGATCCCGGCAACGATTCCAATTCAGCCAGGGTGACCCCCTCGTTCTGTGCGATGTTGCGCACCAAGGGAGAGTAGAATTTCCCACTTGGCCCCGACTTGCCGATGGGCGTGGCCGTGCTGCCCGCCATCACCGTAGAAATGGTGGCCTTGCCGTTGCCATTGCCGGAAGGAGCAACAACGGCAGGTGCCGCAGGCGTTGCAGCCGGAGCGGCCTTGGCTGAAGCTGCGCTGCCGATCCGCGCAATGGGTTGGCCCACCTTCACCACATCGCCGTCCTTTACCAACCGTTCCAAGAGGACGCCCGCTTCCGGTGCAGGTACCTCACTGTCCACCTTGTCGGTGGCGATCTCCACGATGGGTTCATCGGCTTCGACCCGGTCCCCTTCGCTTTTGAGCCACTTGATGATGGTGGCCTCGGCCACGCTCTCGCCCATCTTGGGCAGCAGGATGTCGATCTGGGACATGGTCGGTAGCTCCCGTTGTGGGATCGGCCAAAGGTAGCGATGGGGGTGGATGGAAGGAACCCCTAACCGCGACCGAGCATGGCGAAGCCTTTCATCACCGATCGGAGGTCGCCCCAAGCGGTATAATCCTTGGCGTAGGTGATGTTCGCGCGGCGCACAGAAACGGGATCGTTCGCCCCACCGGGGATGGTGGGTGGCAGGATACCCGGCTTGATGGCGGGTAGTTTCAGCGGACCTTCCACCATGGGGCCGTAGCCCACCCAACTCTTCCTACCCAACAGCACATCCCACCAGTTGCGCAGGAAACGGCCCCGATCCCTCACCAGCAGGATGGCGAGTGGTAGGGAGAGACCGAGTACCGCTGCGATGCACAGGTCCATCAAGCGTTTGCTCCTGCGACCGGCTGCACTATGGACGGCGTGGCGCTCCATGATGAACAGGTCGTTGATGCTCTCGATGCTGTTGGGGCCGATGACAAATTCACGGGCCGGTTGAGCGATCTTGAACATCACCCGGCTCCGCCGCATGCCTTCCATGAGCTCGATGATCCTGCCCCATGAAAGATCGCGCGCGCAGAAAAGGACCTCATCGATCCCGTGCTTCCGGATCTTCTTGCGGATGACCTTCACGGCATCGGGCGCCATGGCCTCCGCGGCCGACATCTCCTTTTGGCGGCCCAGGCCGAAGTGCGTTTGCCACAGCAGCGCCAGGGCATGTCGGTTCTCGCTATGACTGCCGATGGACAGCACGCGTCTGCGGTCCATGCTCCGCAGGCTGTACGGTTTCACGCGGACGATGTGCAGCAGCGATCGGGAAGCGAAGCCCACAAGGAGGAACAGCATCCCGACAATGCCGGAGAGTTGTGCGAACCACATGGGATCATTGAACCATCCATCTCCTCCGCGCTGGGCACACAGGAAGCCGAACACCAACAAGGCCGCCAGTACCGAGCCCTTGAACACGTTCAACAACCGTGTCGGAAGGTCGTATGCACCGCATACACCGAAGCTTGCCAGGAGGAAGAGCCCAAGCCAGGGCGAGAAGGTATCCGTCACCACATTGGCCAGCAGGAAGAACAACACGTCCAACGTAGGGAGCAACGCCCGGCGCAGGAACCGCATGACGATCGCGCCGGCAGCGCTCAAGTAGATGCTGCCGTTGATCAGTAATCCCAAAAGGTCCGTGCGGCGCCGTGTGAAGTGCTTCTGTGCGAAGATGGCCATGGCGTTGTAGAAAACGAACACATAGTTCACACTGCTTTTCTTCGTGCTTTCGCCTTTGTAGTGGATGATCCGGGCATCGGGGAAGTACCAGTTCTCGTAGCCTCCCAGGGTGATGCGGTAGCTCAGGTCGATGTCCTCGCCGTACATGAAGAAGCTCTCGTCCAAAAGGCCCACCTCATCGAGTGTCTTCTTCCGCAGGAACATGCAGGCCCCGGAGAGGATCTCGATCGGTGCGGCTTCGTTCTCGGGCAGGTGGCCCAGGTGGTACCGGCCGAAGGTCCTGCTGTGCGGGAACAACCGTGTCAGTCCGATGATCTTGTAGAACGCCACGGCCGGCGTAGGTAGTCCGCGCTTGCTCTCCGGCAGGAAATTCCCCGTGCCGTCGATCATCTTCACACCCAATCCACCGGCTTTCGGGTGCGTGTCCATGAACGTTATCACCTTGCGGAAGACGTCCTCGCCAACCACGGTGTCGGGGTTCAGGAGTACCACGTAATCCGCGCTGCTGGCGCGGATCGCCTGGTTGTTGGCCCGGCTGAACCCGACGTTCTCGGCATTCGCGATGAGCCTGACCGAAGGGAACTTCTCCCGCACCATATCCACGCTGCCGTCCGTACTCTGGTTGTCCACTACGAACACATCTCCTTCAATGTCCTTCAATGCCTCTTCAACAGTGCGCAGGCACTGTTCCAGGTAGGCCCTGACGTTGTAGTTGACGATGATGACCGACAACTTCATGCGAACATGAGGTCACGTTTGCCGCATACCATGACCGCGCCACATGCGGTCATGGAAAAAGGACGACGGACAGGAGCGGTCATTCCTTGGCCACATGGCCACATGACCGGATCTTCACGTAGACCTCTCATCGTTTCACGCTTTGCTCGTACGGTTTCCGATCCGCGATACTTCGGCCAAGGGTCAATTCATCGGCCTGCGCCAGATCACCGCCCACGCTGAGACCGCGGGCCAGCATGCTGACCACCAGTCCATGCTCGGCCAGCTTCCGGTTCAGGTAGAAGCCGGTGGTATCCCCCTCCAACGTGGTGCCCAGCGCCAGGATCACCTCCTTCACCTCTCCGGATGTCATGCGTTCCATTAGCTCCTGCGTGTTCAGGTCATCCGGCCCGATCCCGTCCATGGGGCTGATCACCCCACCAAGAACGTGGTAATGGCCTTTGAATTGCCGGGTGTTCTCAATGGCGATCACATCCCGGATATCCTCCACCACACAGATCGTTGACGGATCCCTGCTCGGGTCCCTACAGATGGCGCAACGGGGCTCGTCGCTGATGTTGCAGCAGGTGTCGCAGAAGCGCACCTCGTCGCGCATCTTACGGATGGCCTCGCTGAAGCGCGCTACCTCATGCTGGTCCCGTCGCAAGAGGTCCAAGGCCAGCCGCATGGCCGTGCGCCTCCCGATACCCGGCAAGGTGGCCAGTTGATCGACGGCGTTTTCCAGCAATGTGGAAGGGAGGGACATGGTGCAAAGATCGCGGGTGAAGACATCCGAACGGCGTTCGTGTCGTCATTACATTGAACACCTCGACCGGAACGGCATGATACACCGCTGCGCGATCCTCGTTTGCGTCGCTTTCTTCCCGGCCTTCGCGCACACGCTCCGCAGTACCGGTACGTTCCGTGGAACGGTGAGCGGGTCCTACTTCTTCACCTTGTCCACGGCCGGGATCTCGGCCGGCAGCTTGTAGATCTCGATCTGCTCCGGATAGCGGTTGCGGTCCAGGATCACTTCATCGGCGGTGGGCGGATCGCCCTTGGTCATGGTGAGTCGCCGGTAGAAGGCACGAGTGATCGCCACGCCGTAGCGCCGTGCCACCTGTCCATTGATAACGCGCGCGAGCAGGTTGATGTCGTCACCGATGAAGACGGGGTAATGGTCCTTGCCCAGGCGGGTGATGTCGATCTCGTACACGCTGCCATGGTGCAAGGCGATACGTAGATCGGCGCGTTGGCGGAAGGGGACCGAGTGGATGACCGCTTTCACGTACAGCTTGAAGTGCGACTGCACTTGCTCCACGAAGCCGACCGCTGTTCGTGAGGGCGTCTTCCCCGTGGCGATCGCGATGAACCCATCCCCGGTGGTGTTGATGATGCGGATGTCCTGTGTCTTGGAGGCGGCGTCCATCGCGTCCTGGAACATGCGTTGCATGGCCAGCACCACGGTCCGCATGATCTCCTCCTTGTAGCTCGCGTGGTAGAGCAATTGCGTGAAACCGCTCAGGTCCACGAGGATCAGGCTGCACTCGATCTTGCGGTAGTGGTCGGGGGGCGTCGTTGCTTGCATGATGGCGATGAATGCGGGGACAAGTTACCGGCACGGGCCGGATCTTCGTTGACAATGCATAACTGACAACTCATGGGTGAGCACTGACCACCCACATGTGTACCGTTTTCCTTTGTGGAACATGTCCCCAGCACTCCTCCTCTCCATCGTCTTCGGCTACTTCCTGCTGCTGCTCGGCATAGCATGGTATACCAGCCGTGGCGCAGGCGAGCATGCCTTCTACAGTGGCGAGCGCAAGAGCCTCTGGTATGTCGTCGCTTTCGGCATGATCGGTACTTCGCTCAGCGGGGTCACGTTCATCAGTGTGCCCGGGCAGGTGGAGGCCAAGGGTTGGACCTACTTCCAACTGGTGCTCGGCTTTGCGATCGGTTATTGGATCGTGGCGGGGATCCTGCTACCGCTGTACTACCGTATGAAGCTGACGAGCATCTACGGATACCTGCGCGAACGCTTCGGCATGGTGAGCTACCGTACGGGCGCTTCCTTCTTCATCCTTTCACGGCTTGCCGGTGCCACCATCCGGATCTTCGTGGTGCTGAACGTGATCCAACTCTTCGTGTTGGATGCGATGGGTGTGCCTTTTGAGCTGACGGCGTTCGTGGTGATGCTGATGATCGTGCTGTACACACTGAAAGGCGGCGTGAAGACCATCGTTTGGACGGACACCCTGCAGACGCTCTTCATGCTCGGTGCGCTCGTCGGTACGATCATCTACATCGTCAACAGCACGGGCATGTCCGATTGGTCCGATGCCCTGGCCAACAGCGGCTCCACGCGCATCCTCGACCTCGACTGGCGCAGCGATGGGTTCTTCCTGAAGCAGGTACTCGCGGGCATTTTCATCACCATCGCCATGACCGGCCTCGATCAGGAGATGATGCAGAAGAACCTGAGCGTCGCGACCGTTGGTGGTGCGCAGAAGAACATGCGGACCTTCAGTGTGATCCTGCTGGGGGCCAATCTGCTGTTCCTCCTGCTCGGCGCATTGCTGTACCAATACGCATCGAGGCAGGGTGTTGCACTTCCCGATCGGCCCGATGATGTGTTCCCCACGCTGGCTTTGCACCATTTTCCCGTGTGGCTCGGACTGTTCTTCATCATCGGTCTGATCAGTGCCTTGTTCCCCAGTGCCGATGGTGCGCTCACCGCGCTCACGGCCAGCACTTGCATCGATCTGATCGGTATCCGCGATAGAGGTTGGGATGAAGCGAAGCAGAAACAGGTCCGTCAACGCGTACATCTCGGCATGGCGGCCCTTTTCCTCGCATTCATCCTCTACTTCCACTGGCTGGCGACACCCAGCGTGATCAAGACCTTGTTCGATATCGCAGGTTTCACCTACGGCCCGTTGTTGGGTCTTTTCGCCTATGGGCTGTTCTTCAAGGGCAAGCCCACGGAAGGCTTGGTACCGTTGATCTGCATTGCTGCGCCGATGATCACCTATGCGATCCGACAGAACTCCGAGACCTTGCTCTTCGGCTACAAGATGGGTTTCGAGGTGTTGCTGGTGGTGGCGGCACTGACCATGTTGGGGTTGCGTATCATCGACGGACGGCAGGCAGCGTAACGACGGGAAGTCGCGTCATGATCCTGGAGAGGTGCTCCCATGTACCATCTCCGAGTACCATGCAGAACCCTTCGATCGTTGGAGTAGCTGTGGCGTTCGTGTGTTGTTTGGCCCTGACCGGGTGCCACAAGGGAACGACCGTTGGCCCGGAAGGTGGGGGCGAAGGGTTGCGGAACTACTTCGAGAACAGGCTCGCCAGCACGACACAACATTTCTCCGTGGATGGCACGAACGGCGGCTCAGTGATCGGTGCGAAAGGTGTGCGTATCAACTTTTCCATGAACGCATTCCGCACTCAAAGCGGTGGATCGGTAACGGGGCCGGTCAGTATTTCGTTGGTGGAGGTATTGGATATCGCGGATATGATCATGCTCAATATCACCACCGTCGGGAACGATCACGGCACGTTGCGGAACTTGAAGAGCGGTGGTGCCGTATTCGTGACCGCGCATCAAGGTAACAACGAGCTGATGCTGGGGCCACAAGGCATGCGCATCAGCGTGCCAACGTCCGACTTCGACCCGAACATGGGCGTGTTCACCGCGAACCGAACGGCCGGAGAGGATCTGGTCTGGGAAGAGGAGGATAGCACAACCGTGGACTCCACCTGGATCGAATTGCCGACGGGCGGCGTGTCCCTGGGCTACATGATCCAAACGGATTCGCTGCAATGGATCAACTGCGATTACTTCCCGTACAGTGCGAACAACACGACCATCACGGCGACGACGCCGAATGACGTGCCGAACGACAGTACCTTGGTCTGGTTCGTTTTCCCGGGAATGAACTCCGTATGCTACACGATCACCACGGCACCGCATAACCATGAATTCGGACAGGTGCCCGTAGGGTTGCCAGCTGTGGCGGTAAGCCTGACGCGCGATGGTGGTGTTTATCGCTCGGCCTTCACTTCGTTCACGACAGCAACGAACGGAAGTGTCGGCCTTTCCTATCAAGCCACGACCATCCAAGCGTTCGAGGCGGCCATCAATGCATTGTGATCCCGTGTTCAGGCGGTGACCGGCGCCTTCTTCTTCTCCAACCGGAAGACCTTGGTCAGCCATTTGCGCCCCTTGGTGTTCATGGGCGCTTCGAAGCGCAGGTGTACCTGGTTCGCTACGAACTGGATGACCACGAAGACCATGACGAACCATACGATCCACAACAGCCAATGGAATTGAAGGTGGACCTTGTCCATGTTCACGCCTAGAGCAGGCCCCAGTTTCATCAGGATCTGCCGCCCATAGCGGAGCATCAGCTCGTGGACCATGTAAAAGGTGAAGCTCGCTTCGCCCAGGAACACCATACGATCGCTGGCCAGGAACCAGCTCTTGGTGTCACGACGGAAGGCCGTGCCCAATACGACCATCAAACTGCCGGGTAACATCCACAGGTTGGTGCCGGAGTCGGTATCGCGGTAGTACTCCAGCGCCATCATGCCGCAGAACCAAGCGATACCAAGTGGAAGTAGGGCCTGTTTCCACGCTTCCGAATAGGTCTTGGACCGTTGGAAGAATAGGAAAGCCATGATCCCGAGCAGGTAGTCCGTGAGCCGGAACGGCGCGCGTTCCGCATGGATGAACGCATTCGGGTCGTTGTGTGTGGTGAAGAAGTGGATCGTGAGCGCGGCGAGCACGAGGAAGAGGCCTGCGAGCAGGACCATCTTGCGCTTGCCGGCCCGCAACATCAAGGCGAAGATGATCGGCGTACACACGTAGAAAAGCATCTCGACGCTCAAGGTCCACGAGACCTTGTTCGGGCCGGGACCGGGATACCCGATCGGGCTCCATTCCTGCAGCAGTGCGATGTGGATGGGCAGGTTCTCCAGTTGGACGGGAGAGGTGTTGCTGTTCAATCCCAGCGGCAGGCACACCAGCATCGTTAGGAGGTGCAACGGGAAGATGCGTGTGACGCGTGCGATGAGGAAGCGACCGGCACTTGCGCGTGTGGGCTCATACTTGTCCTCGCCGTAATACACATAGGTCATGATGAACCCACTGAGCACGAAAAAGATCGACACGCCCAATCGCCCCTGCAGTTCGGCATGTGGATGCCCCAACCATTCCAGGCCCGGAAGCATGCTGGCGTGCAGCGAGAACACTACGAACGCCGCATAGAACCGCAGGGCGGTCAGTGGGCGGATGAGCTCCTTTTGCATCGACGGACGACTGATGGCTTCGAACCGGGCAAAGGTGTGAAGCACTGCGTTCTACGCTTGGCCCGGAAGGAGGGTTCCTTCCACAGGGCGGGGCTGAGAACCCACGGCTCAGGGCCTGTTCAGTCCTGCCGCTGCCAGTTGCGCTCGATCACCTCCAGCAACTCGTCGTGTATGGCACTGTTGGTGGCCACGATCTCTTCGTCGAACACTGGGTCCTTGCTGGGCGCGAAGCCGCTGACGCGGCCACCGGCCTCTCGAACGAGCAGCACGCCCGCCGCCACGTCCCAACTGTTCAATCCGTACTCGTAGAACGCTTCGAAGCGACCGCATGCCACGTAGGCCAGATCGGCGGCCGCACTTCCGAGCCGGCGGATGCCGCGTGTACGGTGCATCAGTTCGCGCAGAAGGTCCATGTATTCGGTCTCGTAGCCGAAGTCATCGTAGGGAAACCCGGTCGCCAGCAGGCTCTCTTGAAGTTCCTTCCTGGGGGAGACATCGATCGCTGCGCCGTTCAGATAGGCTCCACCACCTTTCCAGGCCGTGAAACGCTCGCCGCGTGTTACTTCCAACACAACGCCCACCAGGGGTTCTGTGCCATCGACCAGTGCGACGCTGATGCAGTAGCACGGAATGCCATGGACGAAGTTGGTGGTGCCGTCCAGCGGATCGATGATCCAATTGAGCCCGTCGCCTTTTTCACCGCTGCCTTCCTCGGCGATGAAACCTGCCTCGGGAAGGATCTTCTCCAAAGCTTCGACCAGGCGGTCCTCTGCGGTGTGATCGACATGGGTCACGAGGTTGTTGGCACTCTTCTCGGAGATGCCTGCCGCAGTGAGCTTCCCGGCCTCTTCCCGGATGAATGCTGCGACCTCCACGCACAGCGCGTCGACCTGTTGGGTGAGTTTCTTCAAGTCCATTGCGGCTGGAGGTCAGTTATCAGTTGTCGGGCCCGGTGCCGCGATGCTCGAAGCGCTGCGCCGCAACCAGATGATGCCGGCTGCGCCGACCAGGATCAATAGAAGGGCGATGATCTCTGCCTGGGTCCAGCTACCGGCGACCTCGACGTTCACGCGGATCTTCTCGATCAGGAAACGCTCCACGCCGTTGAGCAGGAGGAAGGCGAAGAAGATGATCCCGCCGGTGGAGATGCGCTTGCGCAAGGCCCAGAGCAGAAAGAAGAAGGATACGCAGACGATCGTCTCATAGAGCGGGGTGGGGTAGACCGGTTCCGGCAGCACCGTGCAATAGCCCTCGAAACAAGGCTGACCCGTGTAGGGCACGCCGACGCCGTTCACGTTGTTGGGGTACGTGTAGGACCAGAGCCAGGAAGGGATCCAGGTCGGCGCAGGTGTGTTGTGCACGATGCCCCAATCGCCATCGCCGCTCACCTGGCAGCCGATGCGGCCCACACCATAAGCGAGCATTACCCCAGGCGCGGCGGCATCAGCACCATGCCACGCGGGAATGCCGTGCTTGCGGAAGTAGCGGATCACCATGAAGCCTGCCACGATCAGGCCGCCGTACATGGTAAGACCACTGAAGATGCCGTCGCCGTCAGGCTGCTTGATGAACGACACGAACTGGTCAGGGTTCTCCAACCAATGGAAGAGCTTGGCGCCGATCAGGCCCCACAGAGCCGCCGTCAGCGTGATGTTGCCACCGTGTTCGTGGGCCATCATGCGGATCTCCTCGGTCTTCGCCTCGGCCAGCTTCGTCCTTTCCTTCTCGCGCCATTTCATCCAGGCCATGAGCCCGGCAACGGCCACGCCGCCGATCACATTGCCCTGACCGCTCAATAGGAAAGCCTGCGGGTTCGCGGTGGACACGGTGAAGTTGAGCAGCAGGTGAAGCCCTTTCCAACCCACCAGGAAGCCGATAAGGCCGCTCCAAGCCAGTTCCATAGGCGAAGCAGGTAGACCGACCGTGACCTTGCGGATGGACGGTTGCAACAGCCCTTGTCCTTCTTTCCGGCGTAGCTCGATGCCCAAGGTCCAACTGGCGAAGAGGAAGGCCAGCGCAACGAAGAACCCGAAACTGTTCAGGAACTTCAGGAACGGCAGGTCCAGGCCAGTGAGGTCGAGGAGGGCGTGGTAGAGGGTAGGGTACATTGCTCGCTGGTTCGCTGATCGGTCAATCAGCAAATTGAACCGCCTCGTACGTCCCCTGGAGGTGCCCATCACCGTTGATGCGCACTAGTTCAACTGGGACCATGGTGTTGACCAACGCCGGATCGTAAGGCATCGCGACCCGCAGGTAATTATCCGTGAAACCGAGCATCTGTCCATCGTTCTCCTCGGTCTCGAAGAGCACGTCGCGTGTTGTTCCGATGTGGCGGTCGTAGAAAGCGCGCTGGAACTTGTTGCTGAGGATCCGCAGTTGCTTGGTCCGCTCCCGACGGACGTCCATCGGAACGGTATCGGACATCCGCACCGCCGTGGTATTGGCCCGTTCGCTGTAGGTGAACACATGCAGGTAGTCCACCGGTATCGACCGAAGGAACTCATGGGTCTTCAAGAACTCCGCTTCGGTCTCGCCCGGCGTGCCGGTGATCACGTCCACTCCGACACAGGCATGGGGCATGCGCTCCTTGATCCGAACAACGCGGTTGGCGTACAAGGCGGTGTCGTATCGACGACGCATCCGCTGGAGGATGGTATCACTTCCACTTTGCAAGGGCATGTGGAAGTGCGGGGCGAAACGATCGCTCTGCGCAACGAGATCGATGATGGCATCGTTGCACAGGTTCGGCTCAATGCTGCTGATCCTGAAGCGGTCGATCCCTTGCACGCGATCCAACGCTTCGATCAGTTGAAGGAAATTCTGATCGTGCTCGCGACCGAAATCGCCGGTGTTCACCCCGGTGAGAACGATCTCTCTTACGCCCGATGCTGAGATGATCTCCGCTTGCGCGATCGTTTCCGCGATGGTGCCGCTGCGGCTTCGCCCCCGGGCGAGCGGGATGGTGCAGAACGAGCAGAAGTAGTCGCATCCGTCCTGCACTTTCAGGAACGTGCGGGTGCGGTCGCCGGAGTTGTAGCTCGGGATGAAGCGACGGACCTCCTTGATGGGGGAGTGGACCGCTTCGCCCTTTGGCTCGCGATGACCGTCTTCAGCGTGCGCCAGCTTCCGGTCGATGTGCACGGCCAGATCGAATTTCTCGTTGGCGCCGAGTACCAGGTCGACGCCCGGGATGGCGGCGATCTCCTCGGGCTTCAGTTGGGCGTAGCAACCGACCACGGCGATGAAGCCTTCCGGGTTGATCGACTTGAAACGCCGCACGTGCCTGCGGCACTCCTTGTCCGCATTCTCCGTAACACTACAGGTGTTCAGCACGAAGACATCGGGCCGGTCCTCCACATTTACGCGCGCATACCCCGCCTCTTCCAGCGACCGGGCCAGGGTGCTGGTCTCGCTGAAATTGAGCTTGCAGCCCAGTGTGTGGAATGCGGCGGTGCGGGTGGAACCCATCGTCGTCGTTCATCCCACCCCTTTTTGTGGGCCTCGGAATGAAGGCGCGAAGATACCGTGAGGGGGGGGAACCCCGTCCGGGGTTGAGGCGCACCGCGTATTAGCGGGCTTTGGTTGCGGAAGTTGAGGACGGTCCGAACGGCTATTTCAAGATCCCGAGCATACTCAACTCCTCGCTTGTGATGCTCGGCGGCATTTCCCCGCCCTGCACCTTCTTCAGCACGAATTCCGCGAGCTTCTCCGCATCGGCCTTGGTCTTACAACCCTCGTTACCCGGCTGGCCGGGCAAATTGGTCTGGTGGATGAAGGGCTTGCCATCGGAGAGGATGTCATAGCCGAAAGTGCCGTTGGGGGCGTCGATGACGGTGTAAGAGAGCGCCGAACCGGCGTATTGATCGGCAGCAGGGAAGGAGGCTGCGGCATTCGAACCCTTATCCGATGGGGGGGCTTGTGATGGGCCAGTACCTTCAGCTACACGATCATCGTGGACCACCTGGACTTGCTTGGTTGACGGTGTTCCCGCCGTGCCGCAGGCGGCGAAGAGGAATGCCGAACAGATGCCTGGACTGAAGTGGGATCGAAGACCCATGCCGACCGTGGTTGCTTTTGGGGGTGTGGATTTGTGTTTCGTTCCCATTGTTCGGCCGTTTCCAGGATCATATGCCATCGCCAATTTCCGGTCGATCCCACTACATGTAGGGAAGACTTTGGACCAATGTAACTGCTTGAACGTCGCCAAAGAGCGAACGGAAAACCGGCCTTCCCCTTGGATCTGGCCATTCCCATCAAGCAGGGCCTATTCAATAACCGGCTCTTGTTGAAAGGACTTTCCTAGTTTCAGGCATCCAAATCGGGTACGGGCGTCTCCATTATGACCAATACACGCAGAATGAACAGATCACTACTCCTCGCGACTGGATCGATACTCCTGGGAATCCAGAGTTTGGCGGTGACAGTGAGCATCAACGTATTGGAGTACCCGCTTTGCGGATTGGCCTATGGCGTCCTGTCCGCGAATGCAAGCGGCGGGGTGGGGCCGTATACCTACCTGTGGAGCACAGGATCGCCGGACCAACAGATCTTTGGGCTGCCGCCTGGCACCTATTCGGTCACCGTCACCGACTTCAATGGCGAGCAGGCCACGGACGAGGTGACGATCACGGAACAACCGCTTTACGGATCAATGCCGTTATGGCTGCCTGGTTGCCCGGACCCAGGATTTCCCAACGGCCCTGGTCGCCGGCTATTCATCGATGGGTGGCCTTCCTCTGTTGGAATGGCGCCCTGGACCAATTCGGAAGGTTGGGCAATGACACCCGTAAGTGGTGGACTGATCACACCAGTTCAATTCCTGTATTTGGGTGCGGACCTCTACCAACCAGGACAGTCCTTCGACTTCACGGTTACCGATGCGAATGGGTGCCAGATCCAAGTAGAGGGCGTGGCGCCCCCTTATCCGGAGTATATCGAGCCCCAGCTTCTGGACGTGAGCGGTGCGTGTAGCGATGGAGCCAACGGTTCGCTCACTGTCTTCGCGCCCGCCGAACCGTTCGGCTGGACTTCCACCTTGAAACTTCTTCGCGAAGGCGGAAACGAGTATGGTTGGGGATCCGATGGGTGGAATGTCGTCACGGGTTCCGCACCAAGAACGCTGCATGCGACGGGTTTACCCGCCGGAACCTATCACATCGTACAAATGCCGTACTGGGATAATTTCCAGGATATGCTGGAACTGTATTTCCCGGGAATTGACGACCCCTGTCGTGATACATTGACGGTGGTGGTGCCGGATCTCGGTTACACCTGTGGCACCTTGAGCGGCCGAGCATTCGTTGATGCGAATGAGAATTGCATGTATGGGGCCACCGATGCGTACCTGCCGAATACCGTGATCGAAGTGCAGCCCGGTGATCACTATGCCATTACCAGTAATACCGGGCTATTCACCATGAACCTGCCCTATGGTGCGTATACCATTGCCGACCAGAACCCATTGTTCCAGGAACATTGTGGGGTGGAGGGTGTGCCATTCACGATCTCGAGCGGACAGGCGAACGTGACCCGAAACCTGGCGGATACCAGTTTGACAGGATTGGATGTGCGTTTGAGTATCGGTAGCGGTGCTGCACGTCCCGGGTTCCAGATCGGGTATGGCCTCGATGTCGACAACCTCACCGGGGTCCTCAGCGGTGCAGGGACGCTCACCTTTACCCACGACCCGACCCTCATCTACTTGAACACGGGAACACCCGCCTCTTCCGTGGTGGATAACGTGATCACGTGGAACATCAGTAGCATGGGGGCGTTCGCTGACCGCGACTTCTCCGCTTACTTCCAGGTGCCACCGGACATCGGTCTGCTCGGGCAGGTGCTTGCCAGTTCGGCGACCGTTTCGGTTAGCGGCGCAGAGACGGATCTCTCGAACAACACGGCCTTGCATACGGTAACGGTCACCGGTTCCTACGATCCGAACGACAAGACCGTGCGCACGACCACTGGCGCCGAAGGACTGTACTTGATCGACGGTGATGACCATCCCCCCTCTTCACTCCTGTCCTCGCTCTCTCTCGTATTCCGTCTTCTTCTTGCTTCACCAACCAC
>DEQO01000006.1 GCA_002360495.1 Flavobacteriales bacterium UBA3364 | reverse complement strand
AGCAGCACCTTCAGCCCGGCCTTCTCCGCGCGCCAAAGGAAACTCCGTTCGTTCCAAAGAAAGGGCAGCAGAAAGACGACCAGGGTCGGGCGATCGAGCAGTGCAAGGCCGGCCAGCGCGAACAAGACCATCAATGGACCCGGACGGGCGGTGCGGGTGGTCAACGACAGGTAAACCAAGCCCATGGCCAGCAGCATGTCCCACGCAAAGGGATGCAGCACGCGCACTTGGTAATAGGCAAGAAAGGGACTGAGTCCGGTCAATAGCGCAACGCCGAACGCGACTTTCCCGGCATACGGTCTTCCGGCAAGAACGATCAATGCGAGGCGATGGATCATATAGGCCGATGCCGTCCCGCACACCACCTGGAAGACGAGGACAGCGGACTTTCCCAGCCCCAGCAGGTAGAGTCCTGCAACGATCGCGGGATAGACCGGGAACTGGTACGTGTAATTCCATGCTCCAAGATGGTGGTAACGGAATTCGCCGGATCCGATCCATTCCAGCGCGATCGTGTGCGGCTCGAACGAAATATCGGCGTTGAGGAGGAACAACTTCAGGACGGCCGGGACAAGCAGCGCCAACAGTAGGGGAACGGACGGGACTCCCTGGTTCGATGACATCGGGTGTGATGATGCGTCGGCACTCCTTCGTTCCAAAAGTACCTTCGTGAACGACGCACGGGATCATCTCGCTGCGTATCCCCGATTGCAGCGCGAAGCCCTCCTGTTCGACGAATTGGACGCGACCACCGGCACCAATGCCAAGGTGGATGCGCTGGCACGCTATTTCGGCGAAGCAATGGACCGCGATAAGGTCTGGGTGATCGCGCTGCTCAGCGGGCGGCGACCGAAACGTCCTGTGACAAGCACGCTGCTTCGCAAGTGGGCATCGGAGATCAGCGGTATCCCGGATTGGTTGTTCGAGGCCAGCTATCATGTCGTCGGTGACTTCGCCGAGACCGTGACCCACATCGCCACGCTCAAGGAGCCGTTGACGAAAAGCCTGCAGGAATGGGTGCGTTACGTGGAGGAGTTGAAGGACCTGCCGGAAGAGGAGAAAGCCGAGCGCGTGAAAGCAGCGTGGAGCGGTCTGGCCGGTATGGAACTCTTCGTCTTCAACAAGATCATCACCGGAGGTTTCCGGATCGGCGTCAGCCAGAAGGTGATGGTGAAAGGTCTTAGCAAAGCCACGGGGTTGGAGGAGGATGTGCTGGCGCACCGGCTCATGGGTGACTGGAACCCGCACACCACGACCTTCCAGGAACTCGTGCTCGAGGAGAACAGCGGTGATGCTGATGCGCGGCCTTATCCGTTCTATCTCGCATACGGCATCGAGGGCCCCGATGGAACAGCAGCCGGTGCCGGGTTGAAGGACGTGCAAGCTCTCGGTGATCCGCGGGAATGGCAGGCCGAGCATAAGTGGGATGGCATCCGCGGACAATTGATCGTGCGCGGCGATCGACACTTCGTCTGGAGCCGTGGTGAAGAACTCGTCACCGACAAGTACCCCGAATTCCGAGCGTTGGCAGCAGCGTTACCGAAGGGTATCGCGCTCGATGGCGAGATCCTGGCGTGGAAGGACGGAGCACCCCTCCCCTTCGCGGAAATGCAGAAACGCATCGGGCGGAAGACCGTTGGTAACAAGATCCTGGCCGATGTCCCGGTCGTCCTGAAGGTCTATGACCTCCTGGAGTTCGAGGGGCGTGACATCCGCCAACTACCATTGAGCGAGCGACGCGTGTTGCTGGAGCGCGTGGTGCACGCAGCCGCTCATCCGGACCTTTTACTGTCCGACGTGCTTCCGTTCAGGACGTGGGAAGAACTCGTGGCACATCGGGAAACCGCACGCACCGGCGCCGTTGAAGGCATCATGTTGAAGCGCAGGACGAGCACCTACGAAGTAGGCCGTCGTCGGGGTGATTGGTGGAAATGGAAGGTCGATCCCATGAGCATCGATGCCGTGCTCACCTTCAGCATGCAGGGCCACGGCCGTCGCGCCGATCTCTACACCGACCACACCTTCGGGTTATGGTGCGATGGCAAACTGGTCACATTCGCCAAAGCCTACAGTGGCCTTACCGATGCGGAGATGGTGGCCGTGGATGCGTTCGTGAAGAAGAACACCATCGAACGTTTCGGTCCCGTGCGGCAGGTGCAACCGCAACTGGTGTTCGAGATCGCCTTTGAAGGGATCAGTTCGAGCAGTCGTCACAAAAGCGGTGTCGCCGTGCGGTTCCCAAGGATCGCGCGCTGGCGGCATGACAAGAAAGCGGCGGAAGCGAACAGTCTGGACGACCTGAAGGCACTTATCCGATGACCGGGCGATCGAAGGGCCGGAAACCTGCCAGCACACCAGTGGACGACTGGTTCGCTTCACAAGGCTGGAAGAGCCAGCCGTTCCAACGCGACGTGTGGGCGCACATGGCGGATGGTCGCCGTGGCTTGTTGAACGCTCCGACAGGAACAGGCAAGACGTATGCCGTCTGGGGCGGTGTGGTGAACCATGCCCTCAGCGTCACGCCGGACTTGACACGGCGTCCCACCAAGGTCCTTGGCGAGATACCTGGTCGAGCCCGACAGGACACCGGACCCGGTCTGCGCGCCATCTGGATCACGCCGTTGCGCGCCTTGGCGAACGAGATCGCGGAAAGCACCCAAGCCATGTGCGATGGTGTCGGACTTGCATGGACCGTGGGAACACGGACCGGGGATACCAGCACGAAAGAGCGGGCGGCCCAGAAGAAGACAATGCCCCACCTCCTGGTGACCACGCCGGAAAGCCTGCACGTCATGCTCGGCCAGAAAGGCACGGCGGAAATGTTCAAGAACCTCGATTGGTTCATCGTTGATGAGTGGCATGAACTGCTCGGTAGCAAACGTGGTGTACAAGTGGAATTGGCGCTGAGCCGGCTGAAGGGGCTTCGACCAGCGCTGGGCATCTGGGGCATCAGCGCCACCATCGGCAATATTGAAGAAGCGATGGACGTACTGCTCGGACACGAGCCGGGCCATACCAACGACGGTGCCGTACTGGTGCGGTCCACGTTGAAAAAGAAGATCGAGATCCGGAGCATCATCCCCAAGAAGATCGAGCACTACCCGTGGGCCGGGCATTTGGGGATCCGCCTGGCGAAGTCCCTGCTGCCCATCATCGACAAGAGCACGAGCACCCTGCTTTTCACCAACACGCGTGGCCAGGCTGAGATCTGGTACCACCACCTCCTGGACATCGCCCCCGAACTGGCCGGCACCATCGCCCTACACCACGGATCGTTGGACCGAAGTGTGCGCGAATGGGTGGAGAAGGCGTTGGATGCGGGCAGATTGAAAGCCGTGGTCTGTACAAGCAGTTTGGACCTTGGCGTGGATTTCCTGCCCGTGGAAACGGTGGTCCAGATCGGTGGACCGAAAGGTGTCGCACGCTTCGTACAACGCGCCGGCCGGAGTGGTCACAGGCCGGACGCGGCAAGCCGCATCTGGTTCCTGCCCACGCATGCGTTGGAACTTGTGGAAGCGGCCGCCCTCAAACAGGCCGTCGCAGAGGGAAGCATCGAATCGCGCCAACCGCTGGTCCGCTGCTTCGACGTCCTTGTCCAGTACATGGTCACGCTGGCTGTTGGCGATGGCTTCAGACCGGCCGAACTGTTCGCTGAAGTACGCAGCACGCATTGTTTCAATAGCATCACCCGGGCGGATTGGGAATGGCTGCTCACCTTCATCACCTCCGGTGGCAAGAGCCTGCTTGCCTATGAGGAATTCCGGAAGGCCATCATGGACGCGGATGGCCTCGTCCGTGTGCACGACCGTCGCATCGCCTTGCGGCACAAGCTGAGCATCGGCACCATCGTGAGCGAATCCACCCTGGCCGTGAAGTACCTGGCCGGTGGCCGCATCGGGACGATCGAAGAGTACTTCATCAACCAGATGCGGCCCGGCGACACATTCTGGTTCGCTGGGCGCGCGCTCGAACTGGTGCGCGTGAAGGACATGACCGCACAAGTGCGAAAGAGCGGCAAGACGACAGGTCGCATCCCCAGTTGGATGGGGGGTCGCATGCCCTTGAGCAGTTATATGGCGAAGGTGCTGAGGGAGCAATTCAACCCCGCCCCTGGCTTGGTGGGTGCGGATACCCCGGAGATGAAAGCGGTGATGCCGATCCTGGCTCGCCAACGCGAGTCGAGCATCGTGCCCGGGCCGGACGAGCTGCTCATTGAACGTTTCGAGAGCCGTGATGGGCATCACGTGGTCGTGTATCCTTTTGAAGGTCGATCCGTGAACGAGGCCATGGGCTCCCTCCTCGCCTTCCGCATGAGCCTGCTGAAGCCCATGACATTCAGCATCGCCATGAACGACTATGGTTTCGAACTGCTGAGCGATCAACCCATCCCGATCGAAGAAGCACTCGACAACGATCTCTTCAGCGCGGAGCATCTGCTCTCCGACCTGCAACGCAGTGTGAACGCCACCGAACTGGCACGGCGAAAGTTCCGCGACATCGCCAGTATCGCGGGTCTGGTCTTCAAAGGCATGCCCGGTCGCCCGATGAAGGAACGCCACATGCGCGCGGACAGTGGCCTGTTCTTCGATGTGTTCCATGAACATGAGCCGGAACACCTTCTGCTGCGACAGGCATACGATGAAGCGTTCGATGTGCAGATGGAACTGCCGCGCATGCGCGAAGCCCTGGAACGGATCAAGGGACAACGGATCGTGTTGAAGGATCCGGGCAAGTTCACCCCCTTCGCCTTCCCGATCATCGTGGACCGCCTGCGCGAGAGGCTTACCAGCGAGGAACTGGAGGATCGGATCCGGAAGATGACGGAGCGGTTGGAAAAAGCTTGACCGTTCGTGCGCGGTTCTTCGCTCCTCACGGGACCTTTCATTGCATCGGTCGGATCCCTATCCAGCATCGCGCCCCAGGTGCGATCTTGCCGCATGCTGGTATCCCGACATCTCGCCGTCTCTTCCATGCTGCTCGGTTCCCTGTCCGCAGCGGCCCAACCCCACGACCTTATCGGCTATTGGCAGAATTGGAACGATCCCAACGCTCCTTACATGGAATTGTCGGAAGTGGACCCGCGCTACACGATCATCGAGGTCGCCTTTGCGGAACCTGCAGTCGGCACGACGTTCGACATGGTCTTCGCCCTTGCGGAGACGGATGAAGCCACGTTCACGGCGGATGTTGCTGCGCTGCAAGCCGGCGGACGGAAGGTTTTGATCAGCGTAGGTGGCGCCAACGCTACCGTTCGCCTGAACACCGAGGACGAGCGCGACCAGTTCGTCACCAGCATGCTCGGCATCATGGATACTTACGGCTTCGATGGCATGGACCTCGATCTGGAAGGCACTTCCGTCAACATCTCGGGCGGCGTGATATCAGCACCATCGGATGCCACCATCATCAATTTGATCGCTGCAGTGAACAGCATTGCCGATGCGTTCGAGATCCAGCATGGCCACCGCATGATGCTGACCATGGCACCGGAAACGGCCTACGTGCAAGGCGGGCAAAGTGCGTACGGCGGTATCTGGGGAGCCTACCTCCCCATCATCGACGCGCTAAGGGCACGACTGGATGTGCTCCAGGTCCAACTGTACAACAGCGGCAGCATGTACGGCATCGATGGTGCCATCTACGAGCAGGGCACTGCCGACTTCATCGTGAGCCAGACCGACGCGCTGTTGCAAGGCTTCTCCACGGCCGGTGGCTTCTTCGCCGGACTTCCGGCGAACAAGATCGCAGTAGCGCTGCCCGCATGCCCCTCCGCAGCAGGCGGGGGCTTCACATCCGTGGAAGTCGTGGCCGATGCCATCAACTACCTGCGCGGCGATGGTCCACGGCCGGAAGCGTATGTGCTCGATGGACCACATCCCGACCTGCGTGGCATGATGACCTGGAGCATCAACTGGGATGCGGTCGCCACCTGCAACGACAATGCCTACGAATACGCACGGAGCTACGAGGACATCTTCGGCCTGCCCACAAGTACGCGCGCTCTACCAGAGCAGGGGGAGGCCGTAGTGTGGCCGACACATTTGCGCATCGGTGACGACCTGCACATGCCGGTCCATGAAGGCGCATTGCTGGTCTACGACCCCATCGGACGGAGCATGGGGCGACTTTCCATCCGTGGCGGACGGGTAACGATCCCGCCATCCTTCAACTCGGGCCTGTATCGAGGTGGGTATCACGATGCAGCGGGGGGGTTCCACGGGGTCACGTTCATGATCGAATAGTTGCGCCGCGATCGTCCTGGGCTACATTCGGACCATGCTTCCCGCCGAGATGGACATCGCTGACGAGCGGCTGGTCCTGCATCCGCATCGCGCCATCTATTGGGAGCGGATGCATTGGTTGATCGTGAGCGACCTGCAATTGGGCAAGGCAGCACATTGCGCCAGTCGAGCGTCCAGCGTGTATCCACCAGAGTTGAACTTGCTGAAATTCTTTCGCAAGAGCATATCGCATCTTCAAAAAGGTCCAACTACATGCGCAGCCAAAAATTGTCTCCAACCACGGTCTTTTCCCTCTTTGCCGCTTTCTTGAGTTTTAATGCGTTGGCTCAGATCACCGAGGTCGGCATATCGTCGGAACAGCTTCTCGTGGTTCGTTCATTGCCTACAGCAGGGGTAAAACTGTACAGCACTTCCGCTACGGGTCTTACCCTCTACAACCTCGACCTTTCGGTCTATGCCAACATACCCTATCCGCCATTGCCAGGTGGATATTCATATTTCGGTGTCCTGTATATCACGGAATCCACCTTCGACACCGATCCACTTAGCATTGAAGTGATGATGCTCACTCAAAGTTCATCATTCGGCTCTGGAACGCGCGTTTTCCGGGACGATGGCACGATCCTTCTTGATGAGCTTGGATTCGGCTTCAGTGGAACTGGAGGGTACGATGAAGTCAACGCAAAACCTCCGCTTTTCGCCGATGAAAATGGCATTGCCTATTTGGTGCTGACCACTTATCCGACGACGCCGCCAACTTCCTCGAAGCTTCTGCAATTACCTGGACAGGTGCCGTGTTTGGATTGTGCTACCGGCAGCGGTGTTGGAATACAACCAGGAGGCGCGAGTACGGATGAGGGTTCGCTGGTCGTCTTTCCGAACCCGTCTTCGGATATGTTGACCTTGGACGTGACACTTCCAGTAGGTGCGCTATCGGGCCGGGTTCTGGTGCATGACCCCCTGGGTAAGCTAGTTACAAACCTTCATGTGGACAGGTCCGGCCAGCTGAAGTTGTCGATGACCGGCCGCGCCAATGGCCTCTATACCTGCGTCCTAATAGCAAACAACCAACGACGCCAAGCAAAGCAGTTCGTGGTGGAGAGGTAATGCATCGTTCGTTACCTTCTGGACTTCGCCAGGACCAGTTGCTGGAAGCGATTAACTTCCCGCCATGCTTCCCGCCGAGATGGACATCGCTGGCGAGCGGTTGCTCCTGCATCCGCATCGCGCCATCTACTGGGAGCGGATGCATTGGTTGATCGTGAGCGACCTGCATTTGGGCAAGGCCGCGCACTTCCGCAAAGCGGGCATGGCGCTGCCTGAAGGTCATGATGGCACCACCCTGGCACGGTTGGACGCATTGCTCCAGGTCTTCACCCCGGAACGTCTGCTGATCCTCGGCGATCTGTTCCACAGCGACCACAACAACAACTGGGACCTGTTCACGCGCTGGGCCTCGAACAAGCATAGCCACTTGCATCTGGTGAAAGGGAACCACGACATCCTCGCCGACCAGCGTTACGCAGATGCAGGTTTGCAGGTATGCCACGATACCTTGGAGGAAGGGCCCTTCGTCTTCACCCACGACCCTGTCGAGCGGCCTGGCTGCTACGTCATCGGCGGACATATCCACCCTGGTGTCGTGCTCAGCGGTCAAGGACGCCAGCACCTTCGGCTGCCCTGCTTCGCATTCGGTCCACACATCGGGCTACTGCCCGCATTTGGAACGAGTACCGGTACGTTCAACATTCAACCCGATGCCACTCACCGGATCTATGCCACCACGGACCGCGCGGTATTGGATGTGAGCGCAGCGTTCGCGGGTAGACAGAGCTCGAAGAGCCGTAGTTAGGTCCATCGACCAGGTCGACGGCGTGAGCGTGACGTACCCGGATCACACGCCAGGAGCGAACCTACCTTGGCGAACACCTCGGACGACCTCGTACGTCGGTGATGAATGCGCCTCCGACCCGTAATTTGACCTTCATTCCCACGTTCCAACAGCATCATGCACGGTCTTCTTCGCTGGTTCCCAGCCCTCGTTCTGGCGCCCGTCGCGTTGGTCGCCTTCCTGCCGAAGGAAACTGGTCCCGTAGTGGTGCCGGGGGTTTTCCGCTGGCGCAACAACGCGTGGCTCGAGAATGGCGAGGAACGGGCCATTACATCCAACGGTGTGCAGCGGGTGTACATGAAAATATTGGACATCGACTGGAACTCGGCGCATGGTGCGCACCCGGTCTCAACGGTGACCGTGCCGTACCAATGGCGCGGCTACGGCCATGGCGACGGTTACTGGTCGGACAGCGTGGAACTGGTGCCGTGCATCTACATCACCAACAACACGTTCCTGAGGATCGATGATGCGGAAGTGAAGGATCTGGCGGGAAACCTCCTTCGCAAACTGCGGATGCATTGTCCGGCCAAGGTCCGCGGTGTGATGCTGGATTGCGATTGGAGCGCGAAGACCAGGTCGAAATTCTTCCGGCTGACCCGCATCATGAAAGACAGTTTGAACGTGCCTGTAACGGCCACCATTCGACTGCACCAATACGCACAACCGAACAAGACCGGCGTACCTCCCGCGGATCGGGGCATGCTCATGCCCTACAACGTGGGCCATATCACCATCCCGGGTGGCATCAACTCCATCTTCGATCGCGGCACGGCTGGACCGTACTTCATGGGCCGTGAACCCTATCCCCTGCCGCTGGATATCGGTTTGCCGGCATTTTCATGGGGAGTGCAGTTCCGCAAGAGCGCGTTCATGGGCATCCTCCAGGAGAACCAGGTGAACGAGGCCACCCGCGCTGGCCTGCTGAGCCCAGGACCACCCGGCGCTTTGCAGGTGGTGAAGGAGGACAACGATGCCATGCCGAGCTTGCACATGGGTGATGAGATACGGGTCGAGAGCATCACACCAGCGGTGATCGATGAGGTGATCGCCTTGGCGCGCACCGCGGTGAACTGCGACACGCTTTCGGTGGTCTACTTCGAGGCCGGAGCCAGCACGTTCCAGCGCATGACAGTGGATGAAGTGCGCAACGGATGGAAGGGCTTCGGAAGCTTGCGAACAGGTGGCTACTTCGATGCCCAGCGAGCGGCTGCACTTGAAGCCCATCGGGCGGACAGCGCTGCGAAAGCAGCTTGGGTGAACGCCGACACGACAGCGACCGCAGTACCCACGGACACTACAGACCGATGAAACGCGCGCTGCTTCTTCTATTCGCGTTGCACTTGCGACCAGGGCCGTTGAACAGTTGCGGCTGGGACCTGATGTCAGAGTCGTACCGCTTCTGGTTGCTGCAGCCGGAGCTGGCTGCGGCCCGTCAACTGCATGCCTTCTACTTCACCACCGAACTGCTGAACGGCCCGGACTTCGATGAGATCACGCAACTGCCCTATGCGGCCAATTTGAACGAATGGCACGCCGTGATCGGCAACGATGTAGCGGACGATGCGATCACGCAGGTACTCTACGGCATGGATCTGGATGCCTTCGAACGGGAACAGGAGCCGCTCTTCCGTAACAACGCGTTCCTGGTGCGGCTGAAGCAGCTGAAGAGCGGTTGGCCGGAATACATCGCCTACGCCAAACGCTGCGAGAAGCTCGTGAACAGCGAGGATCCGTGGGGGTTCATCGCGCATGATGGAAATGGGATCCGAAAGGCCTGGGGTGAAGGTGTGGAACAGTTGAAGCGTGCCAGGCATCCGCAGTTGCGTGCGCGACTGGCCTTCCAGTTGGTGCGCCTGGCGCACTATGCCCACGATGCGGAGCGGCCCGATCTGGATGCACGTCCCTTCTATGTGATGCACCTCGCTCCATTACGCGACAAGTCGTGGATGGAACCCGCCGCAGCCTTCTACCTGGCCAGCATGTTACCGCAGCCACAACGCGACCTGGCCTTTGCCGATTGTTTCGACCGCGCCACGGACAAGCAATTCCGCATGGTGCAGTTGTTCGAGAACGTCGCCATCGATGAGGATCTGGCTGCCGCCAAGGATGATAAGCAGCGCGCCACATTGCTCGTGATGCGCGACCTGCAACATCCCGGCAGGGCGTTGGAAGACCTTGAGCGGATCGTAAGCTATGACCCGGACAATGCGCACATACCGCTACTGCTCACCCGCGAAGTGAACAAGCTGGAGGATTGGTTGCTCACCGCTGAACTCACGGACTACGGTGCCGCCATCGACCAATGGAACGAGCCCGAAGAAGGTGTTTCCCCTGAAGATGTGCTGCGTACGGACCTGGACTACCTGCACAAGGTGCAGGCCTTCATCCGTCGCATTGGGCCGCAGGCCCCACCTCGGGACCAGGCGCTGCTCACGTTGCTGGATGGTCACTTGAGCTATGTGGCGGGTGAACACGTCACCTGCCGGAAAACACTTGCCGCACTGGAGACCGATGCCGACGCAACGCCTATGATGCGCGTCCAAGCCCGCATGGACCGCATCCTGTGCGGCATCATGGCCACTGAGCAGCTTACCGATGCAACACGCGCCGACGTGCTCGCATTGGTGCAACTGGTGAACGCGTCACCCGAGTTGGCCAACGCAAGGGAGGTCATTCTGGGTCAACTGCACCTGTACCTTGGCAAGAAACTGCTCGCCCGCGGGCAGAAGGTGGAAGGCATCCTCCTGCTGGCGCGTACGGATCGCTCCTTTGGTGACATGCTACCCTCGTACTGGAGCAAGAACGCGCGGCACATTGCATTCGAGCAAGCCGGACCGAAGGACTACGACAGCATGATCGCCCTACTGGCGAAGCCGGACAAGAACGCGTTCGAGCGCTACCTCACCGGCACCGATGAACACCCCGAAGGATGGCTGCGGACCGAAGATCGTTTTCACCAGAACAACCTGACCCGCGACAAGTTGCTGGACTACAAAGCGATGTGGTACCTGCGTGAGGACCGCTTGGAGGAAGCCGCGGCTACGTATCGCAAGGTGCTACCGGACTACTGGACCAACCCCGAGATCAGCATGTTCAAGGATGATGACCCCTTCTTGGTGAACATCCATGACCCGCACAACTACGACAAGTCCGACAGTGTCCGGTACACACGGCTGACCATCGTGGAACGGATGGTGGCGCTGAAGAAGGAAGCCGCCCGCAGCCCGAAGAAACGCGCGTTGAACAATTACCTGTTGGGCAACGCCTACTTCAGCATGACCTGGCACGGCAAGTACTGGGGCCTCTCCCGCATCGCCTGGAGCATACATGATATGAGCGGTTGGTACGAACCTGAGTTCGATACGCCGGGCGATGCCGACTATTACGGCTGCGCCCGTGCGAAAGTGCACTACCTCGCGGCCATGGAAGCCGCCAAGGATCCCGTGTTGAAGGCCATGGCCTGCATGATGGCGGAACAATGCGAGTACAATTGGGGAGAATATCAACGCTACGACGACCCCGTGGGCCCGGAGCCGCCGTACCTGGACCAGCTCACCGACCCGAAAAGCCAGCAGGCCTACCGGGACATCCTCGAATGCCGTCATTATGCGGACTTCGTTCGGCGGTATCGGTAGGCGGGCATTGACCGATCGGGCGCGCAACCGCTCATCCGGCGATACGGATGTCAACAAACGATCGTGAAGGGCCGCCGCTCGGTCCGCTAGATCCCCGTTGGAGAGTCGTGGACCTTTGTGGCGCTTCGGCTACAGCCGGAAAACAGCCGCCTGGAAGCCGGCGTTGCAGCCATGCGCCCCATCCGCATCCTTGCCCAACCCGACGACAGCACCTGCGGCCCTACGGCCCTCCATGCGGTGTACACGAGCATGGGCTTGAAGTTGCCGCTCGAGCAGGTGATCCAAGAGGTGCACTTCCTTGAAGATGGGGGGACGTTGGCGGTATTCCTGGGTATCCATGCACTGAAGGAGGGCTTCAACGTGCGCATCCACACCTACAACCTGCGCGTGTTCGATCCGTCGTGGGATGGACTGCCGATGGAGCGACTGCGCAAGAAGCTGCTCGCGCAAACCAAGTTCAAGACCAGCAAGAAGCTGCATTCCACCTGCCTGGCCTATTCCAAATTCATCAAGGAAGGCGGTGAGGTGCGTTTCGATGATCCTTCCCCGACCTTGCTGCAGGGCTATTTCGATAAGGACCTCCCGGTATTGACCGGTCTTAGCGCCACGTACCTCTACAAGAGCAAGCGCGAATACAGCGGCGGTATGGGCGAAAGCATCTATGATGACCTGCGCGGCAAGCCCATGGGCCATTTCGTGGTGCTTTGCGGCATGGAGAAAAAGAACGTGCTTGTTGCGGACCCATATCAGGACAACCCCTACAGCAAGGACCTTTACTACCACGTTCCTGTCGGCCGGCTCATCAATGCGATCATGCTGGGGATCGTGACCTATGACGCGAATTTGCTGATCATATCGAAAGAACCATTGGGATGAAGAAGAGTCGTCAGTTGTTGGTCGTTGGGCTGGTCGGTGGCAGGACCTGCCCAGGGAGATCCATCGCATGCTTCACCATCGACCAGCAACGAAGAACCTTCAACTGACCAATGAAGAAGATCATCGTCGTGCGCGAGCCCAAGGAATGGAACCTGGGTGTGAAAGGCTTCGAAGTCGTCAGCTCGAAGGACTACCTGACAGATCCCCGGTTCGCCGGCATGCGCAACGTGCGCCTGTTCAATTTGGCGCGCAGCTACAGCTACCAGAGCCGCGGTTACTATGTGAGCTTGCTCGCTGAAGCACGTGGCCAGAAGGTCATCCCGAGCGCGAAGACCATCCTCGACCTGAAGTCGCCGAGCATCGTGAAAGTGCTTTCGCGCGACCTGGACGATGTGATCCAGAGCAGCCTCGCCGACAAGAACAAGCACGAATTCATCTTCAGCATCTACTTCGGACGCAACGTGAACCGCAAGTACGACAAGCTGGCGCACGAACTGTACAAGGTTTTCCAAGCCCCGTTGCTGCGTGCGCGATTCGTGAAAACCGAGGCCGCGAAGTGGGAATTGAGGTCGATCAAACCCATCCCCTACAATGACATCCCGGAAGAGCACCTGAACTATGTGAAGCGCTACGCAGCGGACTATTTCGCCAAGAAGCGATATGACGGTGCCCGTGAAGACCGTCACGCGTACGACCTGGGCATCCTGATCAACCCGGATGACAAGGCCTCGCCATCGAACAAACGCGCCACCGTGAAGTTCCGCCAGATCGCCGAACAAATGGGTTTCGATGTCGACATCCTCGGCCCGGACGACATCGATCGCGTGGCGGAGTACGATGCGCTCTTGATCCGCGAGAACACCCATGTGAACGACCATACCTACCGGTTCGCCCGCAAGGCACAGAGCGAAGGACTGGCCGTGATCGATGCCCCGGACGCGATCCTGAAATGCAACAACAAGGTGTACCTCGCCGAACGCATGGAAGCCGAAGAAGTGCCCGGCCCGCGCACCTTGATCGTGCATAGTGAGAACCGCGACCAGGTCGCGGAGCAGTTCGGCCTACCCGTGGTGCTGAAGTTGCCCGACAGCACGTTCAGCCGCGGCGTGGTGAAAGCGAAGACCGCCGAAGAGCTGGAGCAGCACCTGAACGAGATCCTCGCCGAGAGCGACCTTGCCATAGCGCAGGAATACATGCCCAGCGACTTCGATTGGCGCATCGGTGTACTGGATGGCAAGCCGCTCTATGCCTGCAAGTACTTCATGGCACGCGGTCACTGGCAGATCTACAATTGGGGCAGCGACACCAAGAAAGGCCAGGAAGGCGACTTCGCCACCATCGCCGTTGCCGATGCCCCGAAGTTCATCGTTGATGCCGCTGTGAAGGCCGTGCTCGCCATCGTGGGTGACAGGGGTCTGTTCGGAGTGGACGTGAAGGAATTCGAAGGCAGGCCGTACGTGATAGAAGTGAACGAATGCCCCAACATCGATCACGGTGTGGAGGATGCCATCCTCGGTGATGACCTCTACCGCGCCATCATAGGCTCCTTGAAGTCCAGCATCGAAGAAAGGATCGGAATACCGCAAACATCGACGGTAGCCGCGCGCTGACCGTTCACGCAATGAAAACGCAACCCAGGAAGTACAAGCTGTTCGAAGTAACCGGCATCGAACTGGAATATATGGTCGTGGACCGCGACACGTTGAAGGTGCAGCCCATCGTGGACAAGCTCTTCGAGGATGTGACCGGTAAGATCACCAGCGATGTGGAGCGTGGCGATGTGGAATGGAGCAACGAGCTCGTGAGCCACGTCGTGGAACTGAAGACCGCCAAACCCACGAAGAAGATCCCCTCTTTCCGCAAGAAGTTCAGTGCGGATATCAAGGCGATCAATGCGGTGCTGGCCAAACGCAACGCGATGTTGCTGCCCACGGCTGCTCATCCGTTCATGGACCCGTTCACCGAGACCGTGATATGGCCGCACGAATACAACGAGGTCTACGCGCTTTACAACCGCATCTTCGATTGCCGCGGCCACGGCTGGAGCAACTTGCAGAGCACGCACCTCAACCTCCCCTTCGCCAACGATGACGAGTTCAGCAAGCTGCACGCCGCGGTCCGCCTGCTGTTGCCGATCATCCCCGCGCTCAGTGCCAGTTCGCCCATCCTCGATGGCAAGGCCACCGGATTCCTCGATTCGCGCATGGAGGCGTACCTCCATCACCAGGAGAGACTGCCCGAATTGATGGGCTCGTTGATCCCGGAACCCGTGTTCTCGCAGGAGGACTATTACCGCGAGATCTTCAGCCCTATCGCCAAGGCCATGGCCCCGTTCGATACCGAGCACGTCATGGACCATCACTTCGCCAACTCGCGCGGGGCCATCGCCCGTTTCGACCGCGGTGCAATTGAGATCCGTGTGATCGACATCCAGGAATGTCCGAGCGCCGACCTCGCGATCGCGGAAATGATCGTGGCCGTCCTGAAAGCCCTGGCCGGCGGACGGTGGGTGAGTCCATACCTGCAGCGCGCCTGGAGTGAACACGACCTGCTCCCCCTGTTCCTGCAAGTGATCAAGGACGCCGGGAACGCGAACATCGCGAACCGTGACTACCTGCTCATGTTCGGTTTGATGAAGCAGGAGCAGATGAGCGCTCAGAAGCTCTGGCAGCATCTTTTCGTTGAACTCTATGGTGATCTGAGCGAGGGCTGTCGCCAGCACATCGCGAACATCCTGGAACACGGATGCCTGGCAGCGCGCGTGCTGAAGCACACCGGAAAAAAGCCCAGCCTTGACAAGATCCGCGGTGTGTATGGCCGATTGGCCATGTGCCTCGATGAGGACAAGGCCTTTTCCTAAGGTCAGCGGCACAGGTCTTCGACGATCCATTCTCCGCTTTGGTGCGGCCGGCAGATGTGTCCGGTCGAATGATCGCAACCTGCCAGTACCCGGCCCGTAACGCGAACCATACCAAATCGTTCGCGCCATGAAAAGATGCTACGCACTGCCTGCCCTGCTTTTTCTGGTCGTATACACCAACGCCCAGACCGACCCACTGATGCATTGGCGCTTGGATGAGAACGCCGGCACGGTGGCCCATGATGTAGAACACGAAACACTGGGTATCCTCCAGAACGGGACACTTTGGGACCCGACCGGTGGGCACCACCAAGGTGCGTGTCGCTTCGATGGGATCGATGATGTGATCGTCCTGGGTCCTTGTGATATCACCACCGGTGGAGGCGAAATGAGCTTGAGCCTGTGGGTCAAACCCGACTTTGTGACCGCCGCGGACCGCGCGATCATCATCAAGACCTTGGGCGCTTCGACAGCGGACCATATCTGGTCCTTGTCGTTCGTGGACGCTTCGGCCATACGCTTCAACCTCCGCACGGGAAGCACCACCACGGAACTCAGCACCCCCACCTCTTCCATCTCCTCCGGGACATGGTACCACATCGCTGCAACCTATGACGGCTCCTCCATGCGGATCTGGTTGAATGCCTCGTTGATGGCGGAGAACCAGGTTACTGGAACCATGGGCTATCACCCCGAAGGGCCTGCCACGATCGGCTCGACCAGCACCGGTGGGGATCCCTTTTCAGGTTGGATCGACGATGTGCGGATCTACGATCAGGGACTCTCCGGGGATGAGATACTCGACATCCTGTTGGAGGAGGAGGTGGCTACCCAGGTAAGGATCGACCCACCGTGGATCGGGCAGGACTCCAAGCTTCACCTGCCCGCAGGCGATTGGAACCGTCTTGAACTGCTCGATGCGGCCGGGAGGTCCGTTTCATCGGTGCGTGTCACCGGGAACAACGCTGTTCTGGACATGGGACCATTACCCGCTGGACTCTACCTGGTATGCCTCCAGGACGAAGGAAAGCGTGCGTCGTGGCCGGTCGTCGTTCCCTGAAAAGCAGCGGCCCCGGTCCCAAGGATACCGGGGCCGCTGCCGGGAAGAGCGGGTCAGCGCACTATGCTGAAACGCCGCTCGATGGATCCACCGTCCCACCGCAGCCGCAAAACGTATTGCCCTACGGCCAGGCTGCGCACATCCACGCGTTGGGTGCCGCTCCCAAGGACCGCTGGCACGGGCTGTAGCACCCTTCTACCGGTCAAGTCAAGCACCTCCATACCCATACCGCGTACCGTTCGATCGCTGACCGTGAGCATGATGCTCTCATTGGCGGGTACCGGCCACATCGAGGTGATCTCCAGACGACCCAACTCGTCCAAGCCGTTGCCTGTCTCCACCTCGTCCCATAGCTCGATATCGTCCAATGCGGCTTCCACCAGACTACCACCTTCCAGTTCCACACCAGGACGGATACTATCGCTCGCGTTGAACTTCAGGCGGATGCTGCTGACGTCGCCAAGGACATCCTGCACACGGAACGCCATGCGCCGCCATCTGCGCTCACTCGACTTCGTGTCCTCGACCGGGACCCATGAATCGCCTCCATCACCACTGGCGTAGACCTGCCACCAATCGGCACTGGGATTGGCGCCCGTCGGAGGGTTGTTGACGTACCAGCGCCAGTAGCTGAACGCCGGGTTCTCATAGGCCGAAAGATCGATCGTTGCGCTCAAGAGCGTGGTCGTCCCATCATCCACATCGCGCTCACCGACCGGCGAAGTGGCATCGGCTGCGTTCCCGGTGAACCAGCAGAATTCCCCATTCTCCGTATGCTGCGTCCCGGTCTGCACGATGGTGCTGGCATCCAGAACGTCGCTGTACGATGGAATCGGCGTACCGAATTCCCAATTACCGGTCACCGCATTGTCCGTAGGCAGCCCTTGTGTCCATTGCCCCAGTTCGCTTCGGTCATCGGCATTCTCCGCTGCACGGACCTCATAGCCGACGAAAATGTGGAAAGGCAGATTGGGGTCGGGCCGTTCGGCTCCAGTTGGGGTCACCGAACTGGCCTGGCCGAAGATGTCCGTCAACGCGAGGTAATAGGAAACGATCGTTCCTGCGGGTTGGGCAGGGATGGTGGTCTCGTAGTAGGAAACGTCCAGGCCGGACATCGGCTGTTCGGTCCACTCCGACTGGTCGTTCACCTTGTAGAACAAAGTGACAGCGGTGAGGTATTCCGTGGAAGGGAAGGTGATGAGGATATCGGTACCCACGGTGATCGGGGCCTCGGCTGGAGCGGTCAGCAGGTCCTGATGGATCACTTCGACATCGCTGATCAACGTGATGCCGTGCAAGCCGAATGCCTCCACGATCGCATCCCCGTGCGGGGTTCCGTTGGTGATGTCGCCGTCATCATCGTCCGCTTGAAGAACATCCACCAACACGTCGCGGAACGACTGGCCCTCCTGACCGTTCGCGGTGGCCGCTTGCAGGCCCGGATAGGCTGCTGCGAAAAGTTCCGTTGTCAGTTCCATGTCGTTACCGAGCAGCACGTAAGTGTCCCACCACGCTCCGCAAATGATCTCCCCATCGGCATGCACCTCGCCCTGGATATCGACCGGGTAAACACGTCGATCCTGGTCGTAGCGGCGCACCGAGGAGTTCGGATCGGTAACGTTGAAACCACGTCCAAGGACCGGGTCCCTCGTCAGGGTCAGAGCCCATACGTCAGCGTAGCCTTCGTTCATTGCCCCGTTGCTGAAGTTCTCGCTCAACGAATTGTAGAACTTGTCGTTGACATTGTGGCCATACTCGTGATAGACCACATCGTTGAGCGTACACATGGAGGGGCAGTTGTTGCCCGCGGCGAAGAAGTTCAGCCCACTCCCATCGTAATTCGCGTTGCAATTGTCGATCGTCAGGTCCACGCGCACGGGTAAGGAGAAGTCCGTGCCCTGGAAAGCGGGCAATACGTCCTTCACATGGGCATGTATCTCGTTGGTATAGATGTAGGCTGAAAGCTCACGAATGTTGGCGTGCCCATCGAAGCTCACCGTGTTGGGGCCTTCGTTCAGGGTTCCGCTGAAGACAGGTGTTACACCATTGGTGCTCACGTTCGCGTAGCGCCCGCGCAGCTGGAAGACCGTCTCTACCGGACCAGCCACTCCGGATGCAACGAAACCGTTGATGTCGGTGCGGAACAGACTGCCGCCGATGGTCACGTCCATATCCGGCAGGTTTTGCACTTCCGGGGCATCCATCGGGTTCCCCGGGTAGGCGGTCGCTACCATTTGTACATCGGCCCCGGCTTCCGCTACCGCTTCATGGCCGCAGTTCTTCACCTCATTGGTCCTGTACCAGAGCTTCCCGGTGTGCGCATCCACCAGACAGCGATATCGACCCGGCACCACATTGCCTCCGGTTGAAACCTCCACTTCCCGGACCAGGCGCATATCCACCTTGCGGCCTTCGGGAACGGGAAGGAAACCCAGCCCGCCGACGGAGGTGTTGACGACATTCAACACTCCGGCCGTGGCTGCCGCGATCGCTGCCGCTTCTCCAATGGCCGGTTGCAGGTCCGTAGGGAACTCGCGGTACACGTCGGCACCGAAGCCGATGACCCGTCCTT
>DEQO01000004.1 GCA_002360495.1 Flavobacteriales bacterium UBA3364 | reverse complement strand
GATGATGAACTGCACCTTCTGCGCCATGCCCTTGCTCAGTTCCTCCACCTTCTTGTTCCACCAGCCCAGGATCTCCCAGCGCTCGAACCAGTCACGCAGTCGCTTGGTGGCCTCGGCTTTGGAGAGGCCTTTCAGGCGCGCCAGGTACAGGGCCTGTTCGCCCACCTTCATCTTCTTGTAGAGGCCGCGCTCCTCGGGGAGGTAGCCAAGCAGGGCAACATCCTCCGGGGTCATCGGGCGACCGTCGATCAGCACCCGGCCTTCGTCCGCACCGGTTATGCGCGTGATGATGCGGATCAACGTGGTTTTGCCGGCACCGTTGGGGCCGAGCAGGCCGAAGACCTTGCCGGTGGGCACCTCCATGGTGATGCCGTCCAGGGCGGTGTGATCGCCGTAGCGCTTGATGATGCCTTCGAGTTGCAGCATGCGGGTGGTTCGCTGGCGAAGGTAGCAGCGCTCCGCATCGGAGCCTTACCGCTCATCACGGCAAGGCACCGCACTCACGGCAGGAACAGCGCACGTTCCTCCGGCGAAGGCAGCCGGCACGTGTCGTGCTTGCCGAACCACTGGTAGCGATTGCGGGCGATCCAGTTGTACACCCCGTCGCGGATGAAGTGGGGTAGGAGCAGGAAGATACCCGCCAGCTTCCAGGCTCCGCCGAGCTTCATGATGATGTGCAATGCCGCCGTGGACCGTGTCAGCAACCGTTCGCCATCGAAAAAGACGATGGAATTCAGCTCTTCGGTATGGTCGGCGGGCAGTCGCTCTTGTGCTGTTCGGCCCTGGAGGGTGGCGTAGCGCAGCACACGGTGCCGGTCCCAGCGCATCAGGCGGTCCACGAAGCCGTTGCAAAGGCCGCAGACCCCATCGAAGAACACAACGGGGTGCAGGGTGGTGGCAGCGGCTTCCATGGTAGGTGGGGCACAAAGGTACGGCCGCTGGCGAACGGGGACCCGCGCACGGAATGGGCATGACCGTTCCGCGCGGAGGGATGCCCGCACCGCCGTCCCACGCGCGCGGTGGCTGGCGTACAACGCAGAACGCCCCGCACCTTTCGGCGCGGGGCGTTCGCATTCGGTCGTTCTCCTTACGGCTGGATCACCAGACGCTCGGTGTACACTTTCGTACCAGCGGTGATATTCACCAGGTACATGCCACCGGCGAGGCTGCCGTTGAGGTCAAGTGCGGTGTTGATTGTACCATCCTGTACGGGGATCGCACGGGTGGTCACTTTCTTGCCGCTCAGGTCGAAGATGTCCACGCTCACCGTGTTCACCTCGGTCTCCACGGTGGAGAGGTTGATGAACAACTGATCGCCCCGGTTGGGGTTCGGGTACATCGTGAGGCCACCGTTCCCTTCCAGCGCCAGGTTGTTGTTGCCACCGGTAAGCGCTTGGCAGAAGGCGTTGGGGGTGATGGTCACGGTGCAGATCTTGCCCCATGCCTGATAACCGCCGCCGTTGCACACCGGGGTCGGTGAATCGGTACACCAGGTGGCACCGCCATCGCGGCTCACACGCACGTCCACCTCGTAGGTGGCGGAGCACTTGAGCTTTTGGCCGGTGGTCCAGTTCATGTACAGGGTCGGGCTGGTCTGCATGGGTCGTGTGATGCAACCGTAGGGCTGTCCCAACTCACCCGGGATCCGGAAGCGGAACTGGTAACGGACGTTCGGTGCGGGCGGGGTCATGGCCGGGCCGTAAGGTGGCTTGGCCACGATCCGGTTGGCGGAACTGTTCACGCCACCGAACACACGGGTCACGTTGCAGCTATAGTCCGCATTCGCTGGATCGTCCTGCAAGCTCACGGCTGGGCAGTAGGCGAGGGCCGCATCGATCTTGAAGAAGCAAGCCGGACCGAACGCTTGGTTCACACCGTTCACACGACCACGGACGCGCACGTTCAGGAGCTCGTTGTACGGGATCTCCTGGTTCGTGCTCTGGTTGCCCGGAGGCTGCGGCACGAAGCGGTTGATCTTGAAGTGGGCGGCACGGTTCGCACCGGTTCCAGGAGCACCTGGGTCGGGCGAAGCATGGCTGATGAAACGACGGTAGCTGTAAGTGCCGTTCGGGTTGTAGAACCAGTACTCGTAACCGCTGTTCGTCGGTTGCACGATCGGTGGGGTCACGTCGTACGTGGCGCTCACGGCGGCGTCCGCACTGACAACGAGGAACCGGTAGTTCGTCCAGTCCACTTTGTCGCAGCTGCTGAAGATCGGCTTCACGTCACCGATCGGCACGCAGAACGCACCGTTGTCGTGGGTATTGGCGATCGCGCTGGTCGTACCCGTGGTGAAGTTGCCGGTGTTCTCGATGATCCGGCGTTGCTGGCCGAAGGTCTCGCGCAACTGGTAACCACCACCGGTAATGAAGCCATCACCCCCGCTGTCGTAAACACGCAGGCGGAAGCAACCGGCCGGCAGGCAGCAGGTCTCCACGATCGGCGCGGTGATGCCTGTGCTGTACGGAACGTCCTCCGTTCCACCGGCACAGATCACCAAGGCCGTGTTCTGGTCCAGGATCTCCCAACCGATCTCCTCGCTGGCTCCGGCTGTTCCGGCGCGCATATCGAGCGAGACGGTCTCGGTGCAGGCCACCGCGATGCAATCGCAGCTACCGTCCAACTGGCCCAGGAAGAAGCCTGGCAGCGGGCCGTTCACATCACAGTAGGAACCGACCGTTCCGAACTCGGGGATGCAGAGATCCACGCAATCCAGGATACCGTCGCCGTCCACATCCGTCACATCCTCCGTGATCGTCACCGTAGCGGTGGAGGTACACCCGATCGGTGACGTGGCGGTCACCGTGTAGGTCATGGGGAATGTGTTCACAGCTTGCGCGAGTGGATCGGCAATGGTCGCATCGTCCAGGAAGGTCACTGGCAGCCAGCTGTATGTGGGCTGGTTCGGGGTGAAGGAGATCACCTGGCCGTTGCTCAAGCTCGCCGTGTTCGCGCTGTACTGCACGAAGTTACCCGCAGAGTTCGCCCATTGGATACCCACGGTGGCGCTGATACCAGCGTTGAGCGTCGCATTGATCGACAGGACATCGTTGTACACGAAGTAGATCGCCCCGGTGGTCAGATTCAACTGCACCTGGAAGGTGACGAAGTCCGTCCCCGGATTACCCGTGTCATGGTCCATCTTGTCGTACTGTATGTAGAAGATATTCCCGATCTGCTGGGTATAGATCTGTGTCGTTGCAGCAACCACGTCCAAGTCATCCCACCAAGGGGCCAGGTAGACGTTACCAGCAGCTATCGCAGCAGGAAGGGTCGCGTTGAGGTGAGTGATCTCCCCGGCGGCCGATCCAAGTACAATGGCTCCATTGTTGCCGACACGCGCACTCGTGTAAGCGACACCGTTGAAGGTAAAGCTCGGGATGGTCAGATTGTGTTCCGAGTCATCACCTAAAGCAGGAGCAGGTATGATGGTGCCGGTTCCGCTGATGTCGATGAAGCTGGTGCCGCCGGCACCGATCGTATAACCAGACAGCGTGGCTGCGGCTTGCAGTTGGCTGTCATCCCCGCTACAGATCGAAGGGGGTGTGGCGGTCACCGCACCCATGGTCGGGTTCGGGCCAATGTTCACGGTCTGGGTCGCTGTATCCGTGCAACCATTGCCGTCCGTACCGGTCACCGTGTAGGTGGTGGTGGAGGTGGCCGTGGAGGTCGGGTTCGCAATTGCTGCATTGTCCAATCCGGTCACCGGCAACCATGTATAGGTGCTGGCACCGACAGCCGTCATCTGCACGTTCCCCACACCACCGCAGATCGCGGCGTTGGCGGGTACGGGCGTAATGGTCACCGTAGGCAGTGCATTCTCCACCACCGTTACACCGACAGAAGGAGCCGTCCCGCCGCAAGCATCGCTTACGATCACGCTCCAGATACCGGGTTCATCTGCAGCCTGTGTAACTGCTGTGCCCTCAGGGCCGCTAGGCCCTGTCCATGCATAGGTGAATGGACCGGCGCCATCCGAAGGAACGGCGGTAAGGGTCGTGCTTCCACCAGCGCAGTAAGAGAGTGTTCCGGAAATGGTTGCCTCCGTGATGGGCGCCGTGGTCGTCACGGTGACCGTTCCGGTGGTGGAGCAACCACCGGAAGTGACCGTCACAGTGTACGGTTGGCTGGCCACGTTCACAGCAGTTGCCAAGGGGTTGGGCGTGGTTTCCTGACCAACAATGAAAGTGGTCGGGTTCCATAGGTACGTGTATTTGTCGGTCCCACCAGAGATGGTCACGGTATAGTCCTCCGTTTCGCCGAACGCGCTGCTGGAAGCCCCGCAGGATTGGGTCGAAAGGATGATGGCATCGTTACCACCGATCACGCGGAGGCGGGTATTCCCGTTGAAGGCGCCGGCATCGGCTACGAATGGAAGGTTCCAGACCCCACTGACGCCCAGGTTCACAGCCGCAGCACCAAGGAATTCGCCAGCATCGGTGAAGTCATTGTCCTGGTTGTAATCGATCCATGCCGCGGCGAATTGTGTTCCATCTGGGCCAAGTGAAACCGATAGGTTGTAGGAACCGCCCGCGGTCAGCCCCGAAGGTGTCAGTCCCGTGAAATCCGTGTAGCCGGGAGCAACGACGCAGCCGGATGGATTGTTCAGGGCTGGCGTGCCATCCAGTGTTACCAGCAAGATCTTATCACCCTCGCTGAAACCGCAGCTTCCGCTGGAGTGCGTAGAGGCACAATACGTACCGCTGGCGATATTCACCTGCAATTGGCTGTTGCCATTGAAACAGGTGGGGTTCGGGTTGGCCGTGGTGGCTGTGATCACCGGGGCCAGATTCACCGTGACCGTGGTGGTCGCGGGCAGGCTGGTGCAACCAGCAGCCGTAGCGGTGAAGGTGTACGTGCCGGCGCTGGCCGCAACCAGTGGGCTCACCGTCGGGTCCTCCAAGGTGGAGGTGAAACCGTTCGGACCGGTCCAGCTATACGTGGTGCCGATGTCCGTAGTGCCGGATAGATTCACCGAGCCACCGACACATGCCGGGCCATTGTTGCCGGCGCTTGCGGTCGGTTGTGGGTTAACCGTCAAGGTCAACTCGTTGGAGTCGTCGGAAACAGGGCCTACAGAACACGTGTTTGTCAACACGTAGTAGTAGGTGCCTGCTGACAGGGCACCCGTCGTGTAGCTCGTGGATGTTGCACCGCTGCCGCCGACCACCGGGCTATACGGTCCACCGGGGGTGGTGGAGAAACGCCATTGGTTGGTGATCCCAGCTCCGCTATTGGCCCCGGTAGAGGTCATCACGTAGGTGCCACCAGCGCAGGCTGATGCCGTGGCCGGTGTGATCGTGCCACCATCAGCACCGCTACAGGTGAGCAGGATGAATTCATCCGCGCCGATATCCGGTGGGGTGCCACGTGAATCGCCATCGCGGTCCAGTGCCACCCCTGTGCCATTCGCACCTGTGCCGTTCACAAGGGCGGCTTGTCCGGAGCCCAGGTCCACGCCGCAACCACTCAGGGGCGCCGAAAGGGTGCTCGCGAATGAAGCGTTGTCGTTCGTGCCAGCAGCGCTCAACACGCTTGAATATGCACGGAAGTTGGCGTTCGGAGTGGTCAATGCCGGGTTGAAGTCAGCCGCAGCATAAAGACCGGCATAAGTCGCCGCGCCGGCCGGTGTCGCCAAGTAGGTCGTGTTCACGTGGGCAACACCGTGCAGCCCACCAGTGGAACCTGTGAAGTAGCCGTTGTTATTCAGTGTAAGGTTCATCGCGCTCGTGCCACTCTGAGGCAGCCATACGCAGACCGCTGCCGAGGTTGCAGCGAAACCGGACATCGTGTTCGAGAACAGGTTGTTCCGGACATTGATGCCCGTCTGACCCGTTCCCAGGATCCCGAAGCAGGTCGCCAGCACACTTGTGCCTGCTCCCGTAAGAACCGCGCCGGACATACTTACCGTGTTGTGGTAGACCGCGTGACCGGTTCCTGAGTTAACCCGGATCCCGATCATACCAAAGCCGAGGCTGAAGGCCGCGCCCCCAGCGATGTTCTGGTTCACATCGGAGACACAGTTGTTCGTGAGGGTGACGTTGTTCCCTCCTGCGAGGTCGATGCCGAAGACACCACCGGTACCAGGGGCCCGGTTATAGATCATCGAGATGGTATTTCCGTTGACCGTTGCGGCCGTTGCGGAAGTGGAGAGTCGAAGACCCACAGGCTTGGGTGAGAAACCGGATGGAGCGTTGGATTGAACGTTGGTCACAGTATTCCCGTTCACAGAAACCGTTGCTCCGGCGGCAGCCGAATTGAGGTCGATACCACGAGGAGTACTTGTGCCAGCGTTGAGGACAACACCGATAACCGTGTTGTTGCTCACATTGACCACACCGGTGCCGATCGCGGTGTTCAGTTCGATACCATTGGCTTGCGTGCCGACGTAGGAAAGGATGTTACGGACCGAGTTCCCGGTAATGGTGACGGCCGTAGTCCCTTGTACGTAGATACCCTTGGTGTACACCGTAGTCGCGGGGGTCGTATAAGGTGGTGCACCGGCAAGTGCACTTTGGTCACCGACCAGGTTGTTGGTGATGGTCACGCCGTTCGAGTTGGCGACGGCCCCACCAAGGAACAGGATGCCACGCGCGCAGGCTGTTACTGTACAGTTCGTGATGGAGAAGGCGTTGGCCGTGGCGGTGGCCACCATCGTACCAGTGACAGAGGTGAGCGCGGTCGGTGCAGCTGGTGGAACTCCAGCGTTAGGGCCGACCACCACGCCGAACGTATTGTTCTCCGCACTGGTCGTAGAGGTGAAAGAAGCACCGTTCCTGCCAGTGGCCGAACCGTTGAGCACGCAGTTCGAGATCGCCACATTGTCGGCGGTCAGGTTACCCGTACCGGTCGCAACACGGATAGCGGAAGTGTTCGACGTCGCCGTTGGGTTGTTGTTCGTGACCGTAAGGTCGCGTCCAACGCTACCGCCAGCAATGTCACCATTGATCGTCACGTTATCCGCACCGTTCAACTCGATCACACCACGACCGGCTGCGGCAGTTGCCGACCCACCAATGGTAGCTGTTGCTGATGGACGGATCGTCAAGGTGCCCCATGTGTTGGTGTTCAAGACAGCAGGGCCTGCTTCAGTCGTTGAGGCAGCAATGTCCACAAGGATATTGTCGCCACCTCCCTGTACCCCGCCGTTGATAGCCGTGAAAGCCGCGCCGAGTGTCAGGTAGGTTCCGTTACCCACCGTGGCGCCGGAAACGTTCACGTTCTGCGCATTGGCCTGCGTCCCGATCAGTGCGAACGCCGCACCGAACAAGGCCGCCTTACACCACCGCGACGTTCGCCGCAGCAGTGTAGCCGAATTGTTTCGACAATTCATGTTCTAGGTTTTGGTTGTTGTTTCTGAAGAATCGCGCAGCGTTCGTGCTGCATACGTTGGTAAGGCCAGGGGCCTGGTAAGAACACGACAAGCACCGCATTCAAGGGTGCTGTCGCAAAGACGGGAAGGGAAACCTGCTAGTGGATCTTCGTCGGTCGATGAAGAGGGGTTGGTCGTAGGGAAAAGTGGCTTCGGAACTTCTCGGAGAGTCTCAAATGTAGACGGCCGATCGATCCATGCAACCGATCCGCGAACTTTTTTCCGTCTGCTGTTCAAAAGATCCTTTTCGTCGAGAAAGCTGGATCCGGCGCGGGATCCATACTAGACGGCTCCGACCCCGAAGGGTTGTGTCCCTTGCCTTATTGCGGGTACTTACGGTGCTGGATCAGGACCAGCGATGGACATGGATGGAATGCGAATTCCTGTCCATTGGTGACCGGAAGCGAAGATGGCCCCTAGGAATGGTCCCTACTGGACCACGAACTGCAGCTGCGCTCCCTTGGCTGGTCGCAGCACGTAGTGGCCCGGTGCGAGTACCTCGATGTTCACGACCATGGTGTTGTTCACCTGCAGCACCGTCCTTCCAAGGGCATCCTGGATGGACGCGGTTGTTGGCAAGTTCAACTGGAGCGTATGGTGCGCCGGGTTCGGCCAGGCGCGCAAGGTGTTCAAGCCATCCGCCTCCACCACGGCGTTGATGAGGTCGCCGAGGCAGAGGCAATCCACGGTCCACACATCATCGGCAGTGTTCATATTCCCGTCATCGCAGGTGGCGCCGATGTAGACGCTCTCATCGCTGTCGTCGCAGTCGGTGTTGTCCGCCGAGGTGCCCGGGGGCGGTGCGCAACTGCTCACCCAGAGTTCGGGATCACCGAAGCCGTCCATGTCGGCATCCACATACCAGTTCTGTGGGGCGTCTATCGCAAAGGCGGGCGAGGCGTTCGAGGTCACTTCAGGCAACGAGCTGATCACGCGGATGCGCCAGTCGTTGGAAACAGGCAGTCCTTGGGGCAGGATGGTGTTGATCGTGCCGCCATCGCTACCCTCCAGTGTCCCCAGTTCCGTAGGCGCGTCGAAGGAGCCATCGGGCCCGCTCAATTGTGCGGCAAAGACATTGCCTTGTCCATAGACGCCAGGTACAGTGAATACGACATCCAGATCATCTCCTTCGCAAAGGGTACCGGGTTCCGTTACCAACGTTATTTCCTCCTTCGTGTATACGGCGTAACTGCGGCGGGTCAGGTTCTCGGCGTTGAAGAAGTTGCCACCGATGTGGATCCTGCCATCTGCTGCGCGCACACTGTTCACCACACCGTCCAGCAGCGGTGTCCATCCCTGTACACTCCCGGTATTGGTGCTGACCAAGGCCAGGTTGTTTCGCAATTGACCGCCGATGATGCTGAAATCGCCGCCCACATGGAGCAGACCGTCCACCTCGTGCAGGCTGTGTACTGGGCCGTTGGCGTTGGCCACCCAGGCCGTGGCGTTTCCGGTGATGGGGTCCAACGCGGCCAGGTGGTTGCGGATCTGCCCGCCGATGGGTCCACTGAAGTTGCCGCCGGCATAGATCACATCACCGTCCGAGACCAGGGTGCGCACGGTGGCGCTTGCTTCGGGGGCCCAAGCGAGCAGGTCGCCACTCGAAAGCACGGCTGCCGCAAGGCGGTCACGGGGTTGACCGCCGACCTGCAGGAATTCGCCGCCGAAGTAGAGCGCACCATTGGATGAGACGAGGGCGCGCACCGGGCCATCCGTGCCAGGA
>DEQO01000042.1 GCA_002360495.1 Flavobacteriales bacterium UBA3364 | reverse complement strand
ATGGATAGTTTCGCGTCCTCTTCGACAGATCATGACGCGCACGATCGCATTCCTCCCGCTTTTTGCCCTCGCTTGTTCAACCTCGGATACGCCAGCTCAAAGCGAGAAGGTGGGTACGGACCAGGTCGTGGTAAAGGACACCCTGATCGCCGAGGGTGAAAAGCACTTCAAGACCTTGAAGAAGCTCACCTTCGGAGGCGACAATGCGGAAGCCTACTGGAGTTTCGGTGGTGACCGCTTGGTGTTCCAGTCGAACAACCCGGCGTGGGGCGAGAGTTGCGACCAGATCTATGTGTTCAACCCTTTCACGGACGACCTGAAGGCCGGCCCACCGAAGAAGATCAGCATCAACGGAGGTCGCACCACGTGCAGCTATTTCCTGCCGGGTGACAGCCTGGTCCTCTTCGGGAGCACACACGTTGACAATGCCGCCTGCCCGGCCCACCCCGAGCGAAGGAGCGACGGCAAGTACGTATGGCCCATCTATCCGAGCTTCGATATCCACGTGAGCGACCTGCAAGGGAACATACGCCGACAGTTGACCAATACACCTGGATATGATGCGGAAGCGACCGTTTCACCAAAAGGCGATCGCATCGTGTTCACCAGCATGCGCGATGGCGACATGGACCTGTACACCATGAACATCGATGGCAGCGATGTAAAGCGGGTCACGAATACGCTCGGATACGATGGCGGAGCATTCTTCAGCCCCGATGGGACGAAGTTGTTATGGCGTGCGAGCCGCATGAAGACCCCCGAGGAAGAGGCCGAGTACAGGCAGTTGTTGAAGGAGGGTTTGGTGATGCCGACGAACATGGAACTCTATGTGGCCAATGCCGATGGCAGCGAGGCGAAGAAGATCACCGACCTGGGCCAGGCCAACTGGGCACCGTTCTGGCACCACAGCGGTAAGAAGATCATTTTCGCGAGCAACCACACGGCGAAGCGTGGGTTCCCGTTCACCCTCTACCTGATCAATGTGGATGGCACCGGCTTGGAACAAGTGAGCTTCAGCGATCAGTTCGACGCGTTCCCCGTGTTCAGTCCCGACGGCAAATACCTTGTCTTCAGCAGCAACAGGGCCAATGGCGGCACCCGGGAAACCAACCTCTTCCTGGCCGAGTGGCAGGATTGATCCACACTTGTCGAATAAGTCATGCTGTAGCGATCGCTCCCGGTCCGATCTTCGCGCCCGGAATGGCGGAGCACGGAGCCCCTGCGGATGGTTGGATGCAACGCCTTGCACAGCGTTGGGGCGTGAAGCCATCACGGGTGCTGATCATCCTGTTGGTATTCGCCTGTACGGGATTCACGGTGATGTTCTTGAAGCGGCCGGTCGTAGCCTGGGCCTCCGGTGATGATGGCGAGCAACCCATCGCTTTCACCATCGGTTACTACGTGCTGATCCTGCCCATCTACAACCTCTTCCTGCTCGTATACGGGGCACTGTTCGGCCAGTTCAAGTTCTTCTGGGCGTTCGAGAAGCGGTTCTTCGGTCGCCTGTTCGGCAACAAGAAGCCCTAGCCATCAAGCGCGCGCACAACGCGCTGCACTTGCACCATCGGTCGTTCGCGCAAACGGCATTCCCATATGGTGGTCACGCGCCAACCTGCCTTGCGCAATTCGCGCACCTTGCGTCGATCACGGGCCTTGTTGCGATCGAGTTTCTCACGCCAGAACGTGCGGTTGGTCTTCGGTCGCTGGGGCTGGCAGTGCGGGCAGCCGTGCCAGAAACAGCCATGCACGAACAAGGCGACCTTACGTCCTACGAACGCAACATCAGGACGACCGGGCGCCTTCGCGTAGTTGAGGCGGTATCCTTTGATGCCTTCGGCTGAAAGTGCCGCTCGCAGGGCCTTTTCCGGACCTGTGTTGCTGCCACGGATCCTGCTCATCAAGGCACTGGTCCGCGCATCCTTTGGAATTGGCGCGCGACCATCCCGTAAATAGGTCTTTGACACGATACAAAAATACCAGGACTGCTAGGGGTCAATCCAACTTGCTGCGCGGGGTGGCGCCGGCGAGTTGATCCGCAGATGCCTCACGCTCGAAGACCTCCCGTGTGCATGTAGCGCCGTTCTTGAAGTAGTACTGGCCTCCGAACTTGTGCGTGACCTTCCGGTACTCGTCAGTATGATCACCGTTGGATACCTTCACAATGGCGGTCACACGGGAAGGCTCAACGAGCAACTCCTCGCTGCGCACGACATCTGCGACAACATCCTCTTCCGCGGGACGCTCTTCCTCCTTGACCACGGCCTTGGCCGGCGCGACCCGAGGGGACTCCTCCACGACCACCGGCGCAATGGTCCTGCGCCCATCCTCGCCGATGTTGGCTTTGCTTGAAAGCGTGTTCCGGACAGGAGTGGCCTGTGCAACGGGTAGCGGTGGTTCCGGTGCGGGCCGTTCCTTTGGTTTGGGTTCGGGTTTCTCGACCACCTTCTCCACGACCACCGGTGGCTTCTCGGCCTTCTTCGCTTCGGCCTGGCGTTTCTCTTCCGCTTTGGCTTCCGCCAGCGCCTGTTTCTGGGCTTCCGCATCGGCCTTTGCCTTGGCGGCCTCCTGCTTCGCCAGTTCGGCTTCGGCCTTGGCCTTGGCCTTGGCCTCCTCCGCTGCTGCGGCCTCGGCCGCCTTTGCGGTGGCCGCCTCCTCTTTCTGTTTTATCTCCACTTGTGCAAGTACCTGCTGCAACTGGGATTGAATGGACTTCGTGTAGTCGGTGTCATAGTCGAAATCACCGGTCTGGTCATCGTACCGGATCATCCCCACCGGTTGGTTGAAGACCACGATGTTGATGTCGTCGTATTGCTTGAACAGGGAAACCGCGAAATCGAAGGGCGTGAACCCGTTCGCTATCGCTTCGGCCGGTGCCTTGGTATTGAACGATACCTTCTTCGCAACGTAGCCTTCCTTCTCGAAGGAGACGACGTATTCCGCGTTGAGGTCCAGATCGAGCGAGAACTTGTTCAGGTTGGATGTGATGCTCCGCTCCTTCGAACCGTTCTTGTACACCACGGCACGCGCCCCGGAAAGATCCGACCCTTCGATCTTCATTCGGCCGTTCACGGTGAACCGCCCCTGGCCCAGGAGTACTGAAGGCAGCAGTGCAACAGCGAAGAGGACCAACGCCGACCAGGGATTCCTGGAAATGGAGGACATCGTACGAGCGAACTTGTGGTCCCCGTGTACGTATGCATGGCGCAACATGTTACCCAAGCATTTCTACACGGTCCTTGCGACGCTGGGGCTGATACCGGCCCACACCGCGGCCCAAACCCCATCCTTGACCACGATCAACGATGCGTTCGCGGGCAAGATCACCTTCAAGATCGACCGCCACCAGCGGCTTGTCGCGGACTTCTTCGATGATGGCAACCGTTTCAGGCAGGACATCGCCCCACTCGTGGAATTGGACCCGGACGGGGTATCGTTCTCCCCGGAGGAAGATGCCGTTGTGCTCAAGTGCCTTTCGGAAAAAGGACAGTGCTTTACCAAGGAGATCTTCAAGCTGGACGTGGTCCGGTTGACCGGGCGGTCCACTCTTCCACGTCCCGCGGACGATGCGGGTGGGGAACGCACCATGGCGGACCTACGGGACCTTATTCGGACCAGCCAGGCGCAATTGGTCCAAGTGACGCGTGAAACCCCGAACGACGGATCGCGTATGAACACACGCTGAAATCAATGGACCGCATATGATCCGACGGCTATTCCCGGTATTGATCCTCTTCTGGGGCCCGGCCCTTGCTACGGCCCAGTACATGGCCGATGCTACGCCACGATCCGGTATGGAAGAACTCTACAAGGCCGGTGAAAAAGCCTATCGATCCGGGGAATATTCCGCTGCGATCGCCCTTTTCGGCCAGGTCCTGGAGAATGAACCGGACCATGTGAACGCCCTCTTGCAACGTGGGTTCTGCCACAGCTTGAACGCCGAATACGATCTCGCCGTGAAGGATTTCTCGGCCGTGATCGAGCGCAAGAACGACCATACCTGGGCATACACCAGCCGCGGCAGCGCCTACAATAAACTGGGACAATACGAACTGGCCATCGCCGACTTCAACAAGGTGCTGGCGATCGACCCGAAGAACGAAGAAGCCTACAACAACCGCGGTTGGGCCCGAAAAGCCACCGGTGACATATCCGCCGCGTGCAAGGACTGGAACACGAGCAAGCGCATGGGCAATGCCGAGGCCAAGATCATCCTGACGAACAATCGCTGCAAATGAACCCGAAGAAGACCTTCCTTCTGATCATCCTTTTGCTGATCGCCTTTTGGGCCGGTGCGCAGGACCAGAGCTATGCCGATTGCCTGACCAAGACCACCAGCAAGTGGGGCGCGCGTTGCGAGAAATGCGAATTCTACAAGGAGAACTACAAGCGCGACTTCAGTGGGACCTACCAGATCGACCTGCAGAACTCCTGTTCCGACATGATCGAGGTGAAGGTGGCCGTGCAGGAGAAGAACGGCACATGGCGCACCTTCCCCATACGCGCGTTGGGCCCGAAGGAAAGCATGAACGCCTTTGCCTGTCAGGGTACCGGCAAGTACATGTATTGGGTAAGGCGGGTGAACGATCCGGAGATCGTACTCCCTTCCGACCAGGAGATACTCACGGCCTACAACAGCCGCTAGGAACACTTTTGATACAAGCCAAGGCCGGGATGTCCCGGCCTTGTTTTTTCACCGCCGGATGTTGATCGACATCCACCACTCCGTTCGCTTTCGTTGTTCGCACGCTTGACATTTGGGGAATTCATGTCCCCATGCCCGAGAAGCATTTCCACATCGACCGTACAGAAACATCCCCGCAGATCGATCTCGACGTGGACAACGGCGTAATGGAGTTCATCGGTCGCTCATTGCCCCACAATTCCGAACAGTTCTATTCCCGCGTGTACGGCTGGCTGGAGGACTACCTGAGGAATTCCAAGGAAGAGACCACCGTGAACATGAAGCTTGATTACCTGGACACCAGTTCCTCCAAGCACTTCTACAACATCTTCAGCCGACTGGACGCCGTTACGAAGCGCGGCCAGCACGTGAAAGTGAACTGGCATTACGAGACCGGTGACGAGGAAATGGCCGAGACGGGCAAGGACTACCAGAGCTTGTTCAAGCTCGACTTCGCCTTCATCGAGGTGGAAGAATTGTTCTGAACGGACACCTTGGGGCATATGACCAAGGCGCTTGGGTAAGGTGTCCGGAGCAGGTCACTGCTGCGGATGAAGGAACAGGCGAAGGGCATACCGGTGCTCGTCGGTCCGGAACAGGACGGTGTAAACACCCTGGCATAGGTTACGGCCCAGGTCCATCTCGTAGAACTGGCCCTGGACCATCACCGTGCGTTGTTGTTCCATCGATCGGCCATCCATGCCCAATACGTCGACTGAGACCATTGCCGTATTTCCCGTGTACTCCACGTTCAGCACTCCGTGCCGCTGATCCATGTTCACGTTCCAAGGCTCTGCTCCGCTCCGTGCAAGTCCTGTGCAGACCCCGACTTCGATCGGGAAGTAACCCTCACCAACATCGAGACAAGCGCCCGTGCTGGTAAGTTCCTGTACCGGAACCCCGGGATCCGCGTTCTCCAGTTCCCCTTTGAAGGAAATGCCCCATACCCGATAGGATCCGATGGGTAGTACGTCGAGATCCATCGAATTGTCCGCCATCAACGACACGATGACATCCGATTGGTCGGAGAGTACATAGGCGTACTGTTCCGTCGAGTGTGAAGTCGTGACGAAGGCAAGGATGTCCGATGCACCATCCTTGCAGATGTTCCCCTGTGCGGTTTCGTCCGCAGGTCCGACCGATCCACCGATACAATCGGATGTGGGCTGGGAGCCGGTGATACATAGCGCAAAAGCACCGCCTCCGCCAAGACCTGCAACACTGTAGATCCGTAGCCTGTATTCCGTGTGTGGGACGGTGGGAACATCGATGGGGACCGCTGGGTCGATCTCACATGCCAGTTCACTACCGCCGCAGGTGGGCACAACGGTCAGGGCCCAATTCGACATGGAGATCGGGCCCAGAACGATGCTGACCTCGGTGTTCCCGCCACTATTGAACCTGTACCATACGTCTGCGAACTGGTCCTCTTCCGCACCGCATAAGGGAACATCGCCGGACTCCTGAGTGGCGTAGGTGTTGTCGCCCAGCGTGATGTTCGTGTTGCAATCGCCCACGCCACTGATGTTCAACTGCGCTGCGTTGGCGCAATCATCGTTCTGGGGTCGGCAGCTTTCCACCGCAATGGTCACCCCGGCCAGGTCCAGCGCTCCACAAACGGACCCTCCGCCCTGTATGAACAATGCATTCAACGCATTGATGGTCGTCGATCCGGGCGCGATACCGGCCAGGTCGAAAGTCGTGGGGTCGTACACCAAGGTATGGATGGTGTGATCGCCGTATCCGACCACATCGAAATGTGGGTCGCTGCCCACCGACGTGATCACCGCCGTGCTACCGGAAGAGACCAGGTAGACGGTATTGAACCCTTCCGGGACCACGGTATCACCGCTCGGTACGGCGTCCAACGCGGCCGCTCCAGTACGTGTGCATACCAGGCTCGTCGACGTTGTCAATGTGCCGGAATGTGCGTCGCATAGGAGGGAACAATCCAGGACCCGAACGGGGGCGCCGGTCATATCCAGACCTCCGCATGCCGTGCCTCCGCCTTGCTGCAGCTGGATATGCACATCGTTCAAGGTGGACTGTCCGAAGGTGAACACACCCAAATTCAGGGTCGCGGGATCGTACACCAAGGGGTGGATGGTGTAAACATCGATACCGGTAACATTGAAGGCCGGTGTCGTCGCACCTTGAACGATCACCTGCGTAGGCCCAATGGTGAGCAGGAACAAGCCCTGGAACCCCGGAGGAATGATCGGGTTGTTCCAGACCCCACCGATGTTGACCGGTTCGCCGGTATGGCAAACGGTCGGCGCATGGGCGGTCAAGCTCCCGGGATAGGCATCACATTGGAGCAATTCAATGGACCGGCCTTTACGCCCGAGATCAACACGGGCGTTCTCCCCTTCAACACGAACGTCATGGATGGCCCCGAACGGACGCGCCGGGGTACCGGCCATGCTCGAAAGCCCAAGTGACAGGGCAATGGACACGAGCACACCCTGTCCGGTCGCTCGTGTCATGGCAGGAAGGGGTGTCTTCATTCGCAAGCAGATAACAATATGCCACGCGGGTCCAAGGACCCTTGCGCGCAGGATACGGTCCACAGCAAGAAATGTTACATGGGCCATGAAGCCGGTTCGCACCGAATGATCCACATGGCCATTACGGATCCTGCTGTCGAACGCCGGTCCAGTCGCAATAGCCAAGGTCTGCGACCCGATCAAGATCGTGCTCCATACACCGCGGCTCCTGATCGAGGGGCGTTCTTCTTCCGCTACAGCAGATCGTTGGCCAGGTTCGCCAGCGGGCTGCGCTCCCCTTTTTCCAAGGTGATGTGCGCGAACAACGGATCGCCCTTTGCCTTGTCGATGAGGTAACTGAGGCCGTTGCTCTCACTGTCCAGGTATGGCGTGTCGATCTGGTGGATATCCCCGGTGAAGACGATCTTGGTGCCCTCACCTGCGCGGCTGATCACGGTCTTCACTTCCAGCGGTGTGAGGTTCTGGGCCTCGTCCACGATAAAGAAGATGTTGGCCAGACTGCGCCCACGGATGTATGCCAGCGGCGCAATGGAGATCTTCTCGTTCTCCAACATCTCGTCGATCCGCTTCGGCGTGCTGTCGTGTTTCTCGAACTGGCCCTTGATGAGCTTCAGGTTGTCCCATAGCGGCTGCATGTAGGGGTCCAGTTTGCTCTGGATGTCTCCCGGGAGGTAGCCGATGTCCTTGTTGCTGAGCGGTACAACCGGTCGGGTCACATAGATCTGCCTGTAGTCGCGCCGTTGTTCCAGCGCACAGGCCAGCGCAAGCAAGGTCTTGCCGGTACCCGCTGCGCCTTGCAACGTCACCAGTTTGATCTCCGGGTCCATGAGGGCACTCATGGCCAGGGCCTGCTCCGCGTTCTTGGGGCCGATGCCGAAGACGCTATGCTTCTCAACACGGTCCACATTCCCGGTACGGGGATCGAACTTTGCGAGGATGCTCTTCTTCTTGTGCTTGAGGATGAAGAAGTGATTGCCCTTCGGCTTCTCCATACCCAACTCGGACACGGCTACGGTGCCGTGTGCGAACAGGTTGTCGATCAACTCTTCGCTGAAATCATCGATCACGGTGCGGCCCGTGTAGAGCTTCTCGCGCACATCGCGCACCTTGCCCGTGAGGTAATCCTCGGCAATGATGTTGAGGCTCTTCGCCTTCAAGCGCAACGCGATGTCCTTGGTCACAAGGATCACCTTGCGGTCCTTGTTCTGCCGCTGGATGGTGAGCGTGGCGTTGAGGATCTGGTGGTCGTTCTTGCCGTCCTGGAACACCTTGGTGGCATCGACCCCGTTGAGGTCGTGCTTCGCCACCACCTTGAACTTGCCGTGCGAGGAGCCGTTCAGGGGTTGCCAGTCCGTCAGGACGTCGAGTTTCGCTATGTCGTCGAGGTGGCGGATGAACTCTCGCGCCTCGTAGTTGATGGTATCGTTGCCTTTCTTGAAGGTATCGAGTTCTTCAAGGACCTGTATCGGGATGGCCACATCGTGCTCTGCGAAGTTCGCAATGGCCGAGTGGTCGTAAAGGATGACAGAGGTATCCAGTACGAAGATCTTCCGGTCTTTCTTCTTCATTCGATCAATGAACGGGTTGATCCAAATGTATCCGGAGACTTTGGCCCGGCCCGGATCGACAAACGCGCACTTATCCACGATCGATCGTGGTCTCGATGATCATGGTCGTTATGTGCGGACGTTACCGAAACGTGAAGCGGGGACCACCATGACGGCGATCCCCGCTCCTGTCAGACCCAGCCGTGGCCGGATCGACGATCGTGTTCCATTCCTGCAACCGGGCGTGTGTTCCTCGTAAGGTCCTCTTGCCCATTGGGCCCCTCGGTAAGGTGATCGTATGGCTGGCATACGACCGGACGTGTCGCTGTGCATGACCTCTTACCAGGCCCGGCGACACCTTTCGGCGCAGCCAGCGACGACACGACCTCCTATCTGTGGGACCGTCACCCCGTAGGGGTTGCTGGAAAGAACGAACAACCGGAACGAATGTATCCCGATGGTCCTGGGGATCGCAATTTTCCGGGGTTCGCCTTTTGCACAAGTTGTGAACGGGCTCCTTGAAGGTCGGCTGTCCGGGTACTTTCCAACGGAGCATCGACGGGGTTGTTCCTTAACGCTGGCGACACTAAGTTTGACATGAGCGTAATGTAGGTCGAATGTATACCTGCGACCTTTGTCCTGCCCCCAAAACACCCCGATCCCCCATGGCACAACGACACTCTGTTCCCAATGATCCTATCCGCATCCAAAAACGGCTACGCCATGGATGGTGGCGATTCAACTTCTCCGCATTCGCCATCTGCTGCCTTCCCCTGATGAACATGGCGCAGATCCTGGCCTGGCAATTCGGCTCGCCTGCCTCGCTAGGCAACGAGGTCACCTACGCAGCGACGACCGTGAACACCGATCTGGCGGGATCTAATCTGTCGCGCGGTGGCGGTGTAAATCCCAGTGCATTGGCCCGTGTTTTCAGCGCAACCGCATTCGACGTCGCGGCCACGGAGGCAAATGCGATCACCAACAACGAGTACCTCCAATTCACCGTGGCGGCGAACCCGGGTTTTCAGGTCTCGCTCTCAACCCTGGATTGTCGCTTGCGCCGCTCTAGCACGGGACCGAACGCGTACCAGTGGTACTACAGCGTGGATGGCACCAATTTCACGCCGATCGGTAGCGATGTCTCCTTCACCAGTACCGTCGATGGTGTCGACCAAACACAGGTCGTGCTTTCCGGCATCACGGCATTACAGAACGTGACATCAAGTACCACGATCACCATGCGCATCTACGCTTGGGGTGCAACGAATACAGGAGGAACCTTCGCCATTGGCCGCTACGGCACAGGGATCACTACCAACAGCCTTGCCATCGGCGGTTCAGTGACCGCTAGTGGCTGTGCGTTGGGCCTTCCTGGACCCAACAACGCGATCTGCAACGCCTTCACCAACGGCACCGACAACTATACCCTCTCCATCCCCTTCACGGGCGGCGGCGCGGGTGTGACCGTGGTCTACAGCGGGTCAGGTACGGTGGGTGGCAACGATCCTGCGAGTACGTCGAGCGGGACGATCACCATCACAGGCATCCCGGAAACCGAGAACTACAGCGTCACCTTCGCGAGCCCCTGCAACTCACTGGTCGTTGCCGGCACCGCTCCCACTTGCGTGCCTCCATGTGGGATCGCCTTGGGGACGGTCACCGCAACGTGCAACACATTGACGGCGGGCTCGAGCGATACGTACGACCTGAGCATCGCCTATACCGGCTCCGATGCGAGCATTACGGTCGTGAACAACAGCGGCTCAGGCACCATCGCTGGGGACAACCCTGCCGTTACCCCGAACGGTACGATCCTGATCAGTGGCATCAGCGAGTTGAACAACTACTCGGTCACGTTCACGGCACCGTGCGCGGCATTGGTGGCATCGGGCAATGCCCCGAGCTGTGCGCCACTTCCGCTGGCGGCGTGGGACTTCACCGGGGAGAATACCGCGCAAGCGACCTCCACAGCAGAGGTCTACAACGCGAATATGGACGCATCCAACCTCATCACCCGAGGCGCAGGAGCGACCGCGAGTGCCGCTGGTAATTCATTCCGCACAACAGGCTTCCAGAACGACGGTATCGCCACGTCCAACACGGACTACTTCCAGATAACGCTCTCCGCAGATCCGGGCTTCGCGCTATCGTTGAGCACCATCGACGCACGCGTGGCGGGGACCACTACCTATGCGCAAGCACCGGGGGTCTCTTCACAATTCGCCTACAGCGTGGATGGGACGAATTTCACCCTCATCGGCAGCCCGGCGGTCACTATCGGAAGTCCCGCCACACTTCCACAAGTGGACGTGAGCGGAATTACGGCGTTGCAGAACGTCGGGGCCGGGATAACCATCACCCTGCGCTATTATGCAACCGGCCAAACGAATACGGGGGGCTGGGGCTTCAACTCCCCTTCCTCCGGTAGCTATGGACTCGCCATCGGCGGCAGCCTGGCCGTTGTGCCGATCACCTGTGACATTGTCCTCGGCTCACCGAGCACCAATTGCGATGCCATCACCATCAATACCGACAGCTACACACTGAGTATTCCCTACACTGGTTCGCAGACTGGTGTGACCGTGGTGAACAACAGTGGCTCCGGTACGGTAGGCGGCGATGATCCGGCCTCGTTCCCCAACGGGACCATAACCGTAAACGGTATCACAGAAGGTCAAGGGTACAATGTGACACTCAGCAGCCCGTGCCAGGACCAGGTGGTATCGGGGTCATCGCCGGTGTGTTATCCTCCGTGTACCATCGCGCTGGGCAGCGCTGTCGCAACTTGCAACGGATTCAATATCGGCACAACGGATACCTACGACCTGAGCATCCCCTACACCGGTTCTCAAGCTGGTGTGACAGTGATCAACAACAGCGGTTCCGGCACGATCGGAGGTGACGATCCGGCCTCGTTCCCCAACGGGACCATCCTCATCAGCGGCATCAGCGAATTGGACAACTACTCCGTAACCCTTTCCGCTCCATGTAACGCTCTTGTGGCATCGGGACCGGCCCCGGGCTGTATCCCACCAGCGATCGCGGCTTGGGATTTCTTCGGGGAGAGTTCCCCGGCAAGTTCTGCGGCTGATCTCTATAGTGCGAACCTCGATGCCTCCAACTTGATCACACGTGGTGGTGGTGCCTCCGCCAGCACGGGAAGCAACTCCTTCCGAACCGTCGGCTTCCAGAACAATGGGATATCCACGAGCAACAGCGATCACTTCCAGGTTACTCTATCCGCGGCAGTAGGATATGCCCTATCGCTTGCCACCATCGATGCGCGTATGGCCGGAACAAGTTCGTTCGCAGCATCGCCCGGCGTTTCGACGCAGTTCGCCTACAGCCTGGACGGGACGAACTTCACGCTGATCGGTGATCCCGCCGTTACGATCGGTACACCGGCAACGCTCCCCCAGATCGACCTTACCGGCATCAGTGCGTTGCAGAACATCGGCTCTGGCACCACGGTGACCTTGAGGTTCTATGCCAGTGGGCAGACGACGACCGGTGGTTGGGGGTTCACCTCCAGTGCCGCTGGGGTCTATGGTCTGCGCATCGGCGGTTCCCTGGGATCGGTAGGTGCCGGTTGCTTGATCGCCCTTGGTACACCGACCGCGACATGCGATGCGAGTACGGCGGGAACGGACACGTATACGGTGAGCATACCATATACCGGTTCACAACTCAGCGTAAGCGTGGTGAACAACTCGGCCTCGGGTACGGTTGGCGGTGATAACCCTTCTTCCGTTGCGAACGGGACCATACTGGTCTCGGGTATCAGCGAATTGGATGCTTATTCCATCACGCTTTCCGAACCATGCGCCGACCAGGTGATCTCGGGTCCCGCACCGCTGTGCGAACAAGCACCGTTGATCGTGATCAATGAGGTGGACTACGATGAGACCGGAACCGATACCAAGGAGTTCATCGAACTGAAGAACGTGGGCACGGGACCTTCGACCTTGACGGGTATGAAGGTCGTCCTGTACAATGGATCCAACGGTCTGAGCTATGGTACCATCACCCTGCCGAATGTTGTCCTTGCGGCAGGTGACTACTATGTGATCGGTAGTGCCTTGGTGCCGAACGTGGACCAAGTCGCCTGGGTACAGGACGGGATCCAGAACGGCGCTCCGGACGGCATTCGTTTGACGACCGCTGCTGATGTGACGCTCGACCAAATGAGCTACGAGGGAGCCATGCTCACCACGGAAGGAACTTCTGCAGGAACGGACCCGAACCCGGCGGGATTGGGACTTTCCCGTCTTCCTGATGGGACGGATACCAATGACAACGGTGTCGATTTCGTGGTCACCTGCATTACCCCCGGAGTTACCAACGGCGGCGCCGACAGTGACAATGATGGCACACCGGACTGCCTCGACGTTTGCCCGGGTAATCCGGAACCAGGCAGCGCGTGTGATGACCTTGACGAAAACACCGGTAACGATGTCGTTCAAGGCGATTGCTCTTGCGCTGGTGAAGTGATCGACTGCTTGGGCGAGGTCGGCGGGCCTGCGCTCCCGGGAACCACCTGCATCGATGGGAACCCTCTCACCCTGAACGATGTTTACCAGGAGAACTGCGTGTGCGCCGGAGAAATTCCGGATTGTCTGGGCGTGATCGGTGGACCGGCCGTCCCCGGAACGCCATGCAACGACAACGACCCAAGCACGAACGATGAGACCTTCCAGGAGGTACCCTATTGCGATTGCGTGGGTACACCTTGCTCACAGAACGTGACCTTGGAACTGCGTACCGATGTGAACAGTGAAGAAGCGGGCTGGGAGATCCTCTACCAGAACGATGCGACCGTTGTGTGCTCTGGTGGCTTCACCGCCGGAACGCCCTATCCGAGCGGCATCACTGCGCCGATCACGTCGGACTGCTGCCTGCCGATCGGCTGTTTCCGCTTGCGTGTGCACGATAGCGCAGGCGATGGCTTTGCATCAGGTGGCTACCAATTGCGCGAGAGCGGAGAA
>DEQO01000115.1 GCA_002360495.1 Flavobacteriales bacterium UBA3364 | reverse complement strand
GATGCGGTAGTCCTGCCCCTTGTAGACGATGATGTTGAGCTCGGTCTCCTTACCCACCTGCACCATCGCGCTCTTGCTTTGGCCGTTCATGGAGAAACGCTTGTCGTTGGACGGGTCGCCGTTGAACCGGTGGTAGTCGGCGCACTTGTATTGGGCCATTGTGACGGCTGCGCCGACCAGGATGGTGGCGATCGCCGTAAGGCTGCGAAGGATCTGTTTCATCTAGGTGTTCGGTTATGCGTTCGTCTTGTCCTCAGGTGCGATCATGCGGGCACGCAGCTCATCAACCGCCGCGACCAAGGCCTGGAACTTCTCCTCGGTCAGCTCGATCTGTACATCATCGCCAAGGACCATGCGACCGCTGGCCGATGTCCCTTGGTGGGCGACACGCTTCACGTTCACCTGATCGTAAACGTCGCGGATGACCATTAGTTCCGTCAACAACTCGGCTACCCCGGGATCAGCCTCATGGGCAGCCATCATCTCGATCAAATGCTCCAATGTCACCTTCTGCTCCGCCACCCGTTCCACCAAGGCTTCGTGCTTTCCGGCTCCGGCGGTCTGGCTCAACAGCAGATGCATGCTTTCCACCCATCCGCCGGCCAGTACCATGCAAAGGACAGGGCCCATCTGGTCGTCCTGCAACTTGGCGTACGCCTTGGCGTAGACATCGTTGCTGATCATTTCCAAGGAATCGCCACGGGTCAGGTTGGCCTCCAGGCGCACGAAATCCCCATCGGCGAAAGCTGCGGCGATGCCCAGTCCATCGGCGAGCTTCTTGGTGGTGAGGTAGTAGCGGGCCACCTCCACGTTCAACTTGTAGTAGCTCGCGTAGACGAGATCGGTGGCATACACACCAAAATTGACCGCACGGCCGCGCAGGCTGGCGTATTTGTCCGCATTTGATACGGGATTCAGCTGGCGCTTCTCTCCATCCACCCCCATGTTCCGGATCAGGCTGAACAACTCGTTCGGCGTCGGCATCTGGTAGAGGCTGGCAACCGCTTCATCGGTGCCTTCGCCCCCGATCACCAGATCAGGGGCCTTGTCGTTCGTGGTCTCCGGGTCTGTGCCGCCCCCACAGGAGGACATCAGCAGTGCCAACACGGCAATGGAAAGGAGTTTGGCTGTCATGGCACGGGTAGTGTTGATGGTGGGCGTGGTCGCCGGGGCGATCTTTTCGCTGCACGAAGGAATAATGTTCCCGCAGGGTCCTCTTCGCACGATCCGGTTATTTTTGCGCCGCGTTTTCAACAACCCTCATGACCAACAGGACCTTTACAATGATCAAGCCGGAGGCAGTGGCCGCCGGTCACGCCGGTAAGATCATTGATATGATCACCAGCTCGGGCTTCAAAGTCATCGCCTTGAAGTACACCCGCCTTTCCCGCGAAGAGGCCGGAACCTTCTACGAAGTGCACAAGGAGCGCCCGTTCTACGGCGAACTCGTGGAGTACATGGCCAGCGGCCCCATCTACGCCGCCATTCTGGAGAAGAGCAATGCGGTGGAGGACTTCCGCAAGCTGATCGGCGCCACGGATCCTGCCCAGGCCGAGGAAGGCACGATCCGCAAACGCTTCGCCGAAAGCAAGGCCAAGAACGCCTGCCACGGGAGCGACAGCAACGAGAACGCGGAGATCGAAGGCAACTTCTTCTTCAGCGGACGGGAGCGGTTCTAGGGCAGGGGGCTGCGGGCAGGTGGCAGGAGCAGGTGCGACGGTAGCACTTGAGCGTGATCCTCACTCCAGCACGATCTCATGCACCACCCTTCGTCCTGCCCGGCGGTTCAGGATCTCGATCAGGGCTTCGCGCATGAACGTCAGTTCCTGGCGTAGAGGGGCGGAATCAACACGGACGGTCAAGCGGCCTCGCCGTAAACGCACGCTTACCGTATGTCTGGCGATCATGGGACCCACGGCTTCATCCCAGCCGGTGGTGATATCCAGCTCATCCATCTTCTCGCGCAAGCCGTAGCTGTCGATCAAGTGGCCAAGGGCGGTCCTAAGCGACTGTTCGTTCTGCTTTTTCACGGGTGATGCCGTTGGCATGCTCGAGGTGGAAGAAGCGGACGTCGAGGTCCAGGCCGTCCAGCGCGGTGTGCAGGCGGCTGGCATCGGTGTCTGTCAGAAGTACCTGCCCGAAACGTTGATCGCTCAACAACTTCAGCAGGTGCCGCATGCGCTGCGGGTCGATCTTATCGAAGATGTCGTCCAACAGAAGGATGGGGCGGAGTCCATTACGTTCCTGCGTCAAGTCGAATTGGGCCAGTTTCAAGGCGATGAGATAGGTCTTCTGCTGCCCCTGCGATCCAAATCGCTTCAGCGGTTGGTCGTTGATGGTGAAGACCAGGTCGTCCTTGTGGATGCCTTGGGTAGTGTGGTGCGCAAGCCGGTCACGGTCCCAGGAACCGCGCAATAGGTCGCGCAAAGGGGTTTCCCCCAATGCGGAACGGTACTGCAAGGCCACGCGTTCAGGTCCTGCGCTGATGCCGTGGTAATGCCGCTCAAGCAATGGGACCAGTTCCCGCATGAACGCCTGTCGAACATCATGCACCATGGTCCCATGCTGGATGAGCTGCTCATCCCATGGTTCCAGCTCCTCCAAAGCCCCCCCGCCGATCTCTGCGAAGCGTTTCAGCATGGTGTTACGCTGGGTGAGCGATCGGTTGTAGCGGATCAACGCATCCAGGTAGTTCCGGTCGAACTGGGCGATCAAGCCATCCAGGAAACGGCGCCGGACCTCGGACCCTTCAAGCACCAATTGACCGTCGTAAGGGGTGATCATCACCACCGGATAGCGACCAACGTGGTCCGCCAAACGATCATACTCCTTCCGGTTCCGGCTGAGCACTTTACGTTGGCCAAGGCGAACGCTGCACAGGATGGCATCCTCCCCCGTTCCGGTGTGCATCCCCCCCTGGATCATGAACAATTCCTCCCCGTGCAGGATGTTGTGCATATCCACCGGATCGAAATAGCTTTTCCCGAGGGAGAGGTAGTGGACGGCGTCCAACAGGTTGGTCTTCCCCACCCCGTTCGGACCCACGAAACAATTCACTTCCCGGCCCAGGTCCACCTCCAGTTCCCGGTGGTTCCGGAAATGGAGCAAAGTGAGGCGGGACAGGTGAAAGGACATGGCCGGGGCCAAAGGTAACGGCACGGTGCGGGCCCCTCGGACCAAGCTATTGACAGCCCTCCCATGAGAACCCGATAGGGACCTGATCCCCAAGTCCGTAAAAGGTCTACTTTTGCCGCTCCTTAGAGCGACCATGAGCAACAAGATCAACCCCCACGAGACGACGGAGACCGCCTCCAAGGACGTGGACCTGGGCGAAGTGTACAGCCGTACCGAGCATTTCATCGAAGACAACAAGAAGGCCATCACCATTGGCGTGGTGGGTATCCTCGTCGTCGTTGGCGGCCTGTTGGGTTACAAGAAATTCATCGCCGAACCCAAGGCCAAGGAGGCTGCGGAAATGGTGTGGAAGGCCGAGTACTATTTCGAGATCGATTCGCTGGACAAAGCCTTGAACGGTGACGACCAGTGGCCCGGCTTCGCGACCATCGCCAGCGACTATAGCAGCACGCCGAGCGGCAACCTCGCCAATTATTACATGGGTGCCATCTACATGCAGAAGGGCGATTTCCAAGCCGCTTTGGACAGCTACCAGAAGGCGGACCTGGAGGATGATGTGCTGCGTGTGATGGCCGTGGGCAATCAGGGTGATGCACTGGTGGAACTCGGCCGTGCCGATGAAGCCGTGAAACAGTTCGAGAAAGCGGCGAACATGGAGACCAATGAGTTCACCACCCCGATGTTCCTGATGAAGGCGGGGATCCTGCACCACCAAGCCGCCAATTGGAGCGCGGCTGCGAAGACCTTCAACCGCATCGCCAAGGAATTCCCCACGAGCACCGACGCGAACCAGGCGCGCAAGTACGCCGGTCACGCCGAAGCCATGGGTGGATAGGCCCTCCAGCGCAACGTGTCCCGCCGAAGTGGGATCGACATGGCGACAGCACAACACCATCTTTCCTCATACGACACGACCAGCGTCCCCAGTGGCGCTGGTCGCCGTTTTGCCCTGGTGGTGAGCGAATGGAACATCGCCATCACCGACGCCTTGCGCAAGGGTGCGAAGGACACGTTGCTGAAGCACGGCGTTTCGAACGTCGATATCGTTGAGGCCTGGGTACCGGGCAGTTTCGAACTGGCCAGCGGTGCGCAGTTCCTGCTGGAAAAAGGCGGGTTGCACGGCGTGATCTGTCTCGGCAGTGTTGTGCGTGGCGAGACCCCACATTTCGATTTCGTTTGCCAGGGTACCACGCAGGGCATCATGGCCGTCGGATTGAAGTTCAGCGTGCCCGTGATCTTCGGCGTGCTCACGGACGATAGCATGGACCAGGCACGCGCCCGAAGCGGTGGAAAGCACGGCAACAAAGGCATCGATTGTGCCGTTGCTGCGCTCAAAATGGCGGCTTTGAAGGACCGGGCCTGAACTGCAGTGCGTTCGCCGCCAAATGCGAACTTCGTCACATGAAGCTTCAACGTCTTCTTCTTCCACTGCTTTTCCTCCCCACAATGGTCGGCGCGCAGAGCCTGCATGGACCGCGCTTGGGCTTGAGCCTCGCCACCCAATCCGTCGGAGGACTGTTCCAGAACACCAACAACCTGCTCCCTGGTGTGGTTCTGGGCTATGGTGCGGAATTCCCATTGCATCCCCAGTTCATCATCATGCCGGAACTTCTCTGGCTCACCAAGGGTGCCATTGTGCGGAACCAGGCCCAATTGACCAAGAGCCGTTCGACGCTCCATTATTTCGAACTGCCGGTGATGGTGAAGATCGGAACGGACGCGAAGCCCGGTGGGATCTTCCTTACGGTAGGACCTTCGATCGGCTACTTCGTCAGCGGACGTTACAAGACCTGGTACAACGGCGAGGTGACCCAGGACAGCAAGTATGACCTCCAAGGCAGCGACAATCGTTTCCAATTCAGTGGAGGAGTAGGAATGGGCACCGATATGGAACGCGTCAGTTTCGAATTCCGAGCCCAGACCAGTTTCACACCGTTCAGTTCCACGCTTCAGACGCAGAACATCGTATACCAATTGACCTTCGCCTGGCGCTTTCCACCAAAAGGGACGAAGTCCGGATCCACTCCTGGACCAGTCGATTGAACCCCGATCAACCGGGCATCCGGAATGGCATTTTCAACCACCTCCAGTATCGGTCGTATTCCCTTTCGCGAACATACCCTCCTCAAGGTCTATCTTGGTGTGTTCCTGATGGTCTGGATCTGGACCTTCCTAGGCACCACGGACAACGCGAACTGGTGGACGGAGAACGCGCTCACCATCGTCTTCATCGGCGGACTCGCCATCAGCCACCGCAAATTCAAGTTCAGTGATCTGAGCTACACGCTCATGTTCGTGTACATCCTGCTGCACATCTATGGTGCCATGTACACCTATGCCGAGAACCCGGCCGGGTATTGGTTGAAGGACTCGTTCAGCCTGGAGCGTAACCCGTATGACCGCATCGTCCACTTCAGTTTCGGGTTGCTACTCGCCTACCCGATGCGTGACTATTTCACGAACCACTTCAACTGGCCCATCTGGGTGTGCTGGTTGCTGCCGGTGGAGATCACCCTCAGCTTCAGTGGTGCCTATGAATTGATCGAATGGGCCGTGGCCGATGTGTTCTTCCCGGCGCAGGGCGCTGCCTACCTCGGTTCGCAAGGGGATATCTGGGATGCCCAGAAGGACATGGGGCTGGCGTTGAGCGGGGCGATCATTTCGATGGTGCTGGCGAGCTTGGTGAAGCGGATGCAAGGAAAGATCAATCCCAACTGAACAGAGTCTGTTCGTGCTTGAACAGTTCGATTTCACCCTTCGATCCGTCGAGTTTTCGAATGTATGCGACACCTTCCCCTGGTTGCTTGAAGAGTGAATCCCCAATACCCAGAACACGGTAGAATAGGCGGTCGCGCAAATCCATTTCGGTTCCATTGGAAAGCACGAACACGTGCGTCTCGCCATGATCCTCGGGAACCGATTTCGTCACCTCCACCACACCTCGGATCTCTAGATCGCGCCACCATGTTCGCCGTTTTGCTTCGACGTCCCATCGGTGTTTCGTCGAAATTCATAGAGCACGGCGAGCACAACGGTCGCCAAGACCGTCACTCGACCCGGATAGGCATTGGCATACTTGATCAGGTTCATGCTCATCACACCTTCGTCCGCACCTTGCCCCACTCCTTCACCTGCCAGGTGACCTTTGCCGTGGCGAGGTGGTTGCCGTGTGCGTCATGCACCTCAACGGTGCTGCTGTAGTCCACGGAATCCCGTGAGGCCAGCGGGCGCACCACAAGTTCCGCGATCTCTTCCTCCGTCGGCACGCACTTCGCGATTGCAGGTTGCTTGGCCTGGTAGTGGTACTCCATGTGCAACGTGCGCATGATCAAGCGATACTTCTTCGGATCCAGTTTCTCCAACACGGAAAGTCCGCTGCACATTTCGCTGGCCGTCGCGATGGCACAGGCATGGATCCCGTTGATGTGGTTGCGGTTCACGCGCCAATAAGGAATGCGCACGCTGATGCCCCCCGTCGGCAACGGATGCACCCTGAACCCATGCGGGCGGTTGAACGGGATGGCCCATGGCAACAGGAAGTTCAACCGCCACCGCCAGTGGCCGGAATGGCGGGCCTTCGCGAGCAGCAACGGCAGGTTCATTGTTCCAGGATCGCGGCGATATCCGGCTTGAAGTACAGCGCACTCTTCATCACTTTGCCGTCCTCGCGGTAGATCGGTTTGCCATCCGCATCGAGCTTGCTCATGTTGCTGCGCTGGATCTCCCTGAACACTTCGTCCATCTTGTGCTCCAAGCCGTGTTTCAGCATGGTGCCGCAAAGGATATAGAGGATGTCGCCCAAGGCATCGGCTACTTCCACGAGATCACCGCGCATGGCCGCGTCCAGGTACTCCTCGTTCTCCTCGCGGATCAGCTTGTACCGGAGCAGCGCGTCGCGGTCGCCGATATCACCGATCATCGTCTTGGCGTTCGGGATGCCGAAGGCCTCGTGGAATGTGCGCACATGCTCGGTGGCTTCGGCGAGGGTCAGGGCTTGCGTTGTGGTCTCCATGCGATCGAAAGTAATGAATGCAGGAGGCAGGGGCAGGGGCATGGCAGGCACTTGGTCCTTGGTGGAAATGTCCCCGGATCCTTCGATCCCATAAAAGCACGAGCCAGCCGGACCGTTTGCCCCTGTTCCTGCTCCTGCACCTTGGGCCGATGGGTTAACGTTCTTTAACTCGCATCGCGGACACCGACTTCAACTACCCGATCAACTTTGCGTTCAACTTCCGGCCGACGGCCGAGGCCCAGAAAATACCATGGAACAGACCCTTTCGAGCACTCCCCAAGCGGTGACCTCCGACAGCATCCGCCTTCTGAACGAACGCATCCAGCACGCCAGCGCTTTCGTTGACCTGATCGATCAGGAAATGGGCAAAGTGATCGTGGGCCAGAAGGACATGGTGCAGAAGCTCCTTGTCGCCCTCCTTGCCGATGGTCATATTCTGCTTGAAGGGGTGCCCGGTCTGGCAAAGACCATGGCCATCAAGGCCCTTGCACAAACCGTGAATGTTGGGTTCAGCCGGATCCAATTCACCCCGGACCTGCTACCCGCCGACTTGATCGGTACGATGATCTACAGCCAGCGTAACGAGGAATTCACGGTGCGGAAGGGACCGATCTTCAGCAATTTCATCCTTGCGGACGAGATCAACCGCGCACCGGCCAAGGTGCAAAGCGCCTTGCTCGAAGCCATGCAGGAGCGCCAGGTCACCATTGGTGCGCAAACCTATCCCCTGCCCTCCCCGTTCCTGGTGATGGCCACGATGAACCCCATCGAACAGGAAGGCACCTACCCGCTTCCTGAAGCGCAGACCGATCGTTTCATGCTGAAGGTCGTGTTGGATTATCCGAGAAAGGAGGAGGAGAAGCTCATCATCCGCCAGAACGTGCGCCCGGGGGGGAATCCGGAACCCCAGGTGGTGGTAACGCCCGCCGAGATCCTGAACGCCCGCCAATTGGTCCGTGAGGTGTACATGGATGAGAAGATCGAGCAGTACATCGTCGATATCGTCTACGCCACGCGCAAACCGGACCAGTACAAGCTCACCGACCTCACCTCGATGATCGGTTTCGGTGCCAGCCCGCGTGCGAGCATCAACATGGCCCTTGCCGCGAAGGCCTTCGCATTCACCAAACGCCGGGGCTACGTGATCCCCGAGGACGTTCGCGCCGTATGTCCCGATATCCTGCGCCACCGTGTCGGCCTTACCTACGAAGCCGAAGCCGAGAACATCTCGGTCAAGGAGATCATCGATCGGGTGCTGAATACGATAGAGGTTCCTTGAAAAAGGAGCAGGGGCAGGACCAGGTGCAATGACCAGTTCTTGCTCCTGCCCCTGCTCTTGCTTCTGTCCATATGAATACCCAACAACATACCAAGGAACTCCTCAAGAAGGTGCGCCTGATCGAGCTGAAGACACGCGGCTTGAGCGAGCACATCTTTTCCGGCGAGTACCACAGTGCGTTCAAGGGAAGGGGCATGACCTTCAGCGAGGTGCGCGAATACACACCCGGCGATGAGGTGCGCACCATCGACTGGAACGTGACGGCACGCTTCGGTCATCCGTTCGTGAAAGTCTTCGAAGAGGAACGCGAACTCACCGTGATGCTCGTGGCCGACGTGAGTGGTTCCGGAGAATTCGGTACCGCACAACAGCTCAAACGGGAGCTCGTCACGGAGGCCTGTGCCACCATCGCGTTCAGCGCCATCAAGAACAACGACAAGGTGGGATTGATCCTCTTCAGCGACGTGGTGGAGAAATTCATCCCGCCCAAGAAGGGCCGCAGCCATATCCTGCGGCTCGTCCGCGAGTTGCTCGAGTTCAGGGCCACCAGCACGGGCACGGATATCACAGCCGCTCTGCGCTACCTGAACAGTGTGATCAAGAAACGAAGCATCGCCTTCCTCTTGAGCGATATGATGGACGATGAATACGAACCGGCCATCAAGATCGCCAACCGAAAACATGATCTCGTCGTTCTGCGCACCGCGGATCCGCGGGAAAGCGAATTGCCGAACGTAGGCCTGGTGCAGTTCGTGGACCCGGAGACCGGCGTATCCCGCTGGGTGAATACCGGGAGTCGCTCCGTCCGAAACGCCTATCGGGCCGCTGCATTGAAGCACCAGAACCGCACGCGGGAGACCCTGCGCCGCTCCGGTGTCGATCACGCCACGATCACCACGCAGGACGGTTATGTGCGGCCTTTGATGGACCTGCTGAAGCAACGTGACGTGCGATGAGGGCGATCACGGCCACCGCGTTGGTACTACCCTTGACCTTGATCGGTCAATCCGCGAACACGGTCGTGGGCGTGGACCTGGATACCACCGTGATTCGCATCGGAGAGCAAGTGCACATGAAGATGCATGTCTCCTACTCACCGAACAGCGTGAAAAGCATCGTATGGCCGACGATCGCGGACACACTTGAACGCCATGTTGAAGTGGTGCATGATTCCGGCGTGGATACCGTTGCCGGTGATGGGGCCTTGGCCCGCCAGGTGCGGACGCTGACGCTGACCTCCTTCGATACCGGCTTCTGGGCTGTACCGCCATTCCGCTTCGTTGTGGATGGGACCACCTTGGAAAGCACGGCCCAATTGATCGAGGTACGCACTACGGAATTGGACAGCAGCCTTGCATTGCGCGACATCAAGGACATCGTCGTCCTTCCGTTCAGTGCGGGTTACTGGCTGCGCGAACACTGGGTCTGGTTCGCCATCGGTGCGGCATCCTTGGCCATACTCGCGACGGTGCTCTATCTCGTCCTCCGTAAACGGGGACCATCCACGCCGTCGCCGACACCCACCGTGGTCATCGCTTTGCATGAACGCATTCTTCGTGCACTGGAGGTGCTGGACAAAGAGCGCGTCTGGCAACAGGGCGATCACAAAGGCTATCACTCGCGGATCACCGATCTCCTGCGCGGCTATATCGAGGAACGGTACCGTTTGCCCGCTTTGGAAAGCACCACCGATGAATTGGTGAAAGAACTCCGGGTGAGCCCGCTCTCCCCCGATCAACGGGGCCAACTTGAGAACGTCTTGCGCCTTGCGGACATGGTGAAATTCGCCAAGGCCCTGCCCTCCCCGCAGGAGAACGAACAGATGATGGCCTTCTCGCAGCGATTCGTGCGGGAAACGGCGGCCGTTCAAGAACCCGTGGACCATGGGTAGGAACAAGGACATCATCGTTGCCCTTATCTGGATCGGCCTGGCGATGGCGTGCATCGTCGGGACCCTGGTCCAGGTCGTACGGCGGTTCGATGCTGCGGATCCGTGGGTCTTCTGGACGTTGCTCCTCTTGCTGCCGATATCAGCTCTTTACCTGGTGCGCAACGTTCGCAGCGGCCAAATGGTCCGTCTCAGCACGTTATATGCATTGGTGAACGCACCCACCGATCTGCTGGCCTTCTTCCGGCACCTCCCGTTCGCTGCGGGCCTGCTTGGGACCGGTCTTCTCCTGATGGCCATGGCAAGGCCGCAGAGCGAGGACAATTGGCAGGATGTACAACGCGAAGGCATAGACATCGTGATCGCCCTGGACATTTCGGCCAGTATGCTTGCCAAGGACCTTCGGCCCGATCGACTGGAAGCCTCGAAGAACGTGGCCATGGATTTCATCGACGGACGTCCCAACGACCGCATCGGACTGGTGGTCTATGAAGGAGAGGCGTTCACCCAGTGCCCGATCACCACGGATCACCGCGTCCTGAAGGAATTGTTCCTGGATGCACGCTCGGGCCTCATCGATGGCGGGACCGCGGTCGGAAATGGCCTCGCCACTGCATTGAACCGCCTGCGTGAAAGCGAAGCGAAAAGCAAGGTGGTGATCCTGTTGACGGACGGGGTGAACAACGCCGGGACCGTGCAACCGAACGATGCTGCGCAGATCGCGGAACAGTTGGGCATCCGGGTCTATACCATCGGGGTGGGCACGAAAGGCAAGGCACTTTCCCCGGTGGCCCGCTACCCCACGGGGCAGTACCGGTATGATTATGTGGACGTCGAGATCGACGAGGCCACCATGCGCAATATCGCCGACCGCACGGGTGGAAAGTATTTCCGTGCGACGGACGAACGAAAGCTGAAAGAGATCTATAACGAGATCGACCGCTTGGAAAAGACCCGGATCAAGGTGACCGAGCACCGCTCGAAGAACGAGGAGTATTTCCCCTTCGTCCTGCTCGGAGGTGGTCTCTTGCTTTTCGGCTTCATCATGGACCGCAGTATCCTGCGCAGCATGGCATGAGAAGGCCGGGAACATACCATTGGGGTGCCGTAGCCGGGATCGTGCTCGCCATCGAGGTCATTGCTGCGGTCATCTGGACCGGTTTGCTCTTCCTGCTGGACCAGGAGGTGAAGGCCTTCCGTTGGGAGCGCCCGGAGGTGCTTTGGAGCTTGCTCGCCGGACCTGTGTTGGGACTTCTCTTCCTGCTCGATCTAGCCTGGCGTAACCGCGCCTTGAAGCGTTTCGCTGACATTGGAACACTGGCACGCATGGTACGGGGCAATTCCTCGCTACGTGTGCTCCTCCGTTTCCTGCTGCTCCGGCATGGGCTGACGTTCGTGGTGATCGCACTTGCCGGTCCGCAATTCGGTACCCGCCTGGAAGAGGTGAAGTCACAAGGCATCGACCTCGTCGTCGCGATCGACGTGAGTAATAGCATGGAGTGCGAGGACCTCAGACCCAGCCGTATGGAAGCAGCGCGCCGGGCTATGTCGCAACTGACCGATCGCCTGCGCGGCGACCGTTTGGGGATCGTGGTATTTGCCGGGGAGGCGTTCGTTCAATTGCCCATCACCTCCGACCGCTCCGCAGCCAAACTCTTCCTCAATACGGTGAACACGAATTCCGTGGGCACACAAGGCACAGCGATCGGAGCCGCCATCGAACTCGCCATGGAGAGCTTCGATACGGAGGTACCCGGTAGCAAGGCCATCATCGTCATCACCGATGGCGAGAACCACGAGGATGATGCGGAAGGTGCTGCGCGAGATGCTGCCGCAAAAGGCATCGTGGTACACACGATCGGGATGGGCACCCCGGAGGGTGGTCCGCTCCCGATCCGCCGCAACGGACAGGTCACCGGATTCCGGAAGGATGAACGGGGGAATACCGTGGTGAGCCGGTTGAACGAGGCCATGCTCCAGCGGATCGCGGCCGAAGGCAATGGCGCTTATGTACGGGCAACGAGCGGGTCCAGCGGGATAGAGCAATTGGTGGAGGACCTGCGCTCCCTCGATACGACCGAGAAGGACACCTATGCGTTCACGGCGCATGAGGACCAATTCCAATATCCGCTGGGCGTCGGGGCGATCCTGGTACTGCTCGGCCTCTCCTTCGGAGAACGACGCCATTGGCGGACGAAATGGAGCACTGCGCGCGTATGAAACACGTTGCCTACATCGCACTGATCGCACTGACCGCTTGCGGCACCCCGGCCGAGCGCGCAGCGGAGCGTGCCTTGCGGGAAGGTGCGAAGACCTATCGCGCGCAGCAGTACGATCAAGCCGCATCCATCTACGCGCTGGCCTCCTTCGACCCCCGCGTGGCGTACAACCTCGGCAACACGCTCTATCGCCGGGCGCAATGGGATACGGCCATGGCCGCCTATGGCCAGGCCATTGCATCCGCGCCGGTGGGGCCCGGCCAGGCCCGTGCCTTCCACAACCTGGGAAATGGTTGGATGCATCTGGCCGCGCAGGCGGATACACTTGCGCAACAAGCGGGGGAGCAATTATCCACCATCAGGATCGAAGGCGAGGACATCGGTCGGAAGGTGCATCAATTCGTGGTGCGGGATTCACTGCGCACGGCGCAACGGGACCTTGAGCACCTCATTGATTCCGCCTTGGTCCAAGGAGCCGAAGCCTACAAGAACGCATTGCGTCGATCACCCGAGGATGAAGATGCGCGGCATAACCTTGCGCTGGCCCAGGGCATGATCGCTGCACGCGTGAAGGAGGCTGCCGAAGCGAACGCCAAGGACCCGAACAAGGACAAGGACAAAGGCCTCAGTGAACGCGCCAAGCTGATCATGCAGAAGGCCGATGAACTCGTGGAGCAACACCTGTTCAAGGATGCCTTGAAGGTGATGACCGACGGCTTGAAGGCCGATCCCACCCTGAAGCAGCAACAGGAATACATGCATAAACTCGACGTGGTGACCAAAGCCGCGGAAGCGAAATGAACCGCTTGATGCTTCTTCCCATCATCATGGTACTGGCCTCATCCATGCCCTCGTTCGCACAGCCCGCAACGGCCTTGGACCTCTTCAACAAGGCTTCCAAGGAGTATGTGAAACAGGACAAGATGCAGGCCCTCCGCACGCTCGACCTGGCCCTGCAGCAATATCCCGGCGATCCGCGGTTGCTGAAGCTGGCCGAGGAGTTGGTGAAAGAGGAGCAACAGCAGCAACAGAAGGAACAGCAGCAACAACAGCAGAAGCAGGAACAACAACAGCAGGAGCAGGAGAAGAAGGACCAACAACAAGCGCAGGAACAGAAGGAACAGGAGAAGAAGGATCAGGAACAAGCGCAACAGGAAAAGCAGAAGCAGGAGCAGGAAAAGCAGGGACAGGAACAACAAGCGCAGAATGCCCAGGAGGGGGAGACCGGACAACCCCGTGCAGGGACCATTGCGCCCCAGGATGCCATGCGCATGCTTGACGCCTTGGAGCGATCGGAAAAGGACGTTCAGGAGAAGGTGCGTGTCAAACTGCGGCCCGCCACGCGCCGTTCCATCCAAAAAGACTGGTGAAATGAACAGCGCGATACATCGTTGGCTTACTCTCCCGCTCGTGTTGTTCGTCGGTCTTTCCGGTCGAGCACAGGAGATCGGTTTCACCGCCGCTGTCGACCGCAACAGCATCGCAGCAGGTGAATACGTGAAGTTGACCGTCACGTTGACGAACAGCCAGGAAGGGTTCGAGGCGCCGTCGTTCGGAGGGTTGGTGGTGGTGCAGGGGCCGTTCGAGAGCAGCAGCTTCAACTACGTGAACGGACGCATGAGCAGTTCCGTGGGGCGCACATGGATGCTTACCGCCACGGCTCCCGGCAAGTACACCATCGGTGCCGCGAAGGCCCGTGTCGGCGGTGGCATCATCCAAACCGAGCCGATCGTGATCGAAGTCTCAAAAGGGGCAGCTCGACCGAACGCCCCCGATGCCGCTCAGGGCCAGGCCCGCGACCCGAACCTTTTTGCGACCATCTCCTTGAGCAAGAACAAGGCCTACGTCGGGGAACAGGTGGTAGCGACCTATATGCTCTATTCGCGGTATGCGAACATCGAACTTTCGAAGTACGACCTGCCGAAGATGGATGGTTTCTGGGCGGAGGAGATCGATCTCGGGGACACGAACTGGGAGGACCAGCTGCAGACCGTGAACGGCCTTCAATACCGTGTAGCGGTGCTGAAACGCCAGGTGCTCTTCCCGCAACGCAGCGGCAAGTTGCGTATCGCTCCGGTCGAACTTTCCTGTGTCGTGAACCGGTCGTTCTTCAATCGCGGCAGCGCAGTGAACACGCGCAGCAACGCTGTTGAGTTGACCGCGATGGCCCTGCCACCCGGCCCACCTGCCGCATTCAATGGTGCCGTGGGCGAATTGGAGATGGTCGTGAAAACCGACCGTACCGAAGTGAAAGCGAACGAAGCCATCGAACTCACCATAACCTATGCCGGGCGCGGGAACCTGAAACTGATCGAGGCGCCGAAGCTGAACTTCCCCAGCGACCTCGAAGCCTATGATCCGAAGGTGACGGACAAGATCAGTGTGAACGCGAGCGGCATGAGCGGGTCCCGTTCCTTCCAATACCTCCTTATCCCCAGGCACGAAGGCGAATTCCCCCTGGAGCCGATCACCTTCAGTTACTTCGATACGCGCAACGGCGGTTACAGGACGATACAGGCCGAACCGGTGACCTTCAGGATCGCGCCGGGTGACGGCGGGCCGGTAAGCGCCATCCAACGTCCCAGCAAGACCGATGTGGAAATGCTCGGAAAAGACATCCGGTACATCCGGACCGGTGACCTGCAACTCCGCACTGCCGGGAAACACCTCTTCGGATCGATACCATGGTTCGCTGGAATGGGTGCGCCCGCCCTGGCTTTCGTGATCTTCCTGGGCTGGCGACGGAAACAGGAAAGGGACCATTCCGATGTGACCGGTTCGCGTCGTAAACAGGCCGATCGCGTTGCCCGCAAGCGATTGAGCGAGGCCGAACAGGCCCTCCGCAGCAGCGATCGCAACGCGTTCTACGATGCGCTGGGCAAGGCGCTCCACGGCTATCTCGCGGACAAGTTCGGACTGGGTCCGGCCCAAATAACGGATGTCATCGTTCGTGAACGTTTCGCGGCGTTCACCAACGGGGAAGTCGTCGCCAAGGACTACCTCGGCTTGACGACGGCCTGTGACATGGCCCGGTTCGCACCTGTGGAGGACAGGCCCAAGCAGCAGATCTTCGATGAAGCCGTGGCGCTGATCGGGCGCATTGAACAACTCGTCCGCGCATGAAGCACTTCCTGATCACGACCGCCCTGGTACTATCACCGGTGGTACACGTCCTCGGCCTTTCACGACCGGAAGCGGATACCTTGACCGCTCGCGGCGCGACCGCCTATTCGACCGGGGACTACACCACTGCCCTCCACTTGTTCGATTCCGTTCGCACGGCATACTCCTCTCCCGCGCTCTTGTTCAACATCGGCAACTGCCACTTCAAGTTGAACGATATCCCGCATGCCATCCTCTTCTACGAACGCGCACTGCGCCTTGCACCGGGCGATGAGGATGTGAAGGCCAACCTCGAACTGGCGCGCCAGAACGTCGTCGACCGCGTGAACGAACTCCCCTCCTTCACCCTCGGCTCCACCTGGGGGCGGCTTCGGGGTGGTCGTGATGCGGATCAATGGGCACGCCGTTCCTTGTGGGCCTGCCTTTTGTTCTTCGCACTTCTCACGGCCGGTGTACTTGCGGGCAACCGCGCGATCCGCCGTGCGCTTTTCGGTGCTGGTGCCCTTGTCCTTGTGGCAACGCTGATCGCAGTGGCCTTCGCCTCTTTCCGCCACAATGAGGTCTCGGACGACAGTGAGGCCATTATTCTCGCTCCCAAAGTGGATGTGCGCAGTGAACCGCGCGAGAGCACCACGGTGCTTTTCGTCCTTCACAAAGGCACGAAAGTGACGGTGCTTCAGACCGACAACGGCTGGAGCGAAGTGCAACTTGCCAACGGCAGCGTGGGCTGGGCTCCGCCGAGCACCCTGGAACGGATCTGAGCCCCGACTATGGAAGTTGTGCCGTGCGCACCGTCGTCGGTACCACACCACCGATGACCTCCAGAACAATGTCGCGGTCGTTACCGGCACCGGAATACTTGACGGATCCGTCCAAGTTGATGTCGGTGCGCAGGTATCCTTGCACCGAGTTCGTGGGTACCACCCCACCAATGACCGTCAGCACCTGATCGCGGTCGTTCGCCGTGCCGGTATAGAGCACGGAGCCGTCCGAATTCACATCACCGGGCCATAGTCCGCGATAGCTGCCGCTCACCTTCAGTGCGTTGGTGCCGTAGAGCGCTGTCGATGCGGAAGTGAAGTCGATGACCTGTGCGTTGCTCGCTATCGGTGTGGAGGCCATGGCCGCCAGGTGGTTCCTGTGCCGGATCACCATGCGCTTTCCTACCGGGTCGACGTTGAACGGGGTCTGTGCGTCACCGTTCGGGGCGATCACCTGGCCGTTGGCACGCACCAACGCCGCGCGACGTGCAGCGACAGTATTGCCCGCATCATTGTTGCGCAACTCGATCAAAACCCAATCCACGATGGCCTGGGATCCGGTGGTCGCGAGCAAAGTCGACGTCAAGGCTGCACCTGTGTTCTCCAGCGTGTAGCCCAGCGCGGAATACGGTTCGGTGGAGGGGATCAGGTTCTGCGAACGAAGGTTCTCGCTCATCAGGCCTGTAGTCCAGTTCAACGGGCCACCAAGCAGGACCTTGGCCCCGACCGTTGTCGCCGATGGACTGCTGCATCCTGTACCGGGTACTTTGTACACGATCTTGGAAGCATAGGCTGCCACCGTCTGTGGACCCGACAGCAAGGTGCCGTTCATATCCGACCAGCAACCGGCGGGCAAGGTGAAGCTCTGCGCCGTGGCCGACTCGTTCGCCAGGAGCAGGTGCTCCGCGTTCGCCGGTCTTGGTGCCACCGTAACGCGATGCAATTCAACATTGTCCAGCCAATATGTCGGCTCGTCGTAGGTATTGGTGAAGACGACCCCACCTTGCTCGGTCAAGTTGCCCTGAAAGTAGATCTCCAGATCACGCCGTTGCGTATCGAAAGGGAAAGGCTTCTCGAAGATCGAATAGCCGCTGGTCATCTGGCTCACCCCTTTCACCCCCGCGAGGATCGTACCGTGTGCGTTCGATTGCAGGCTGAACCGCAAACGGTACCATTGGCCGCTCTGCATGCTGAAGAGATCGGGGTTCCGGAGGTAGAAACTCGCACTCTGCGAATTGTTCGGCAGTGTCGCCTTCAATGCTCCTGCGTCGAGGTAGGTGAGGTCCCGTGTTACCTGGGCGTTCGTAGGCCAGCCGCCCCAACCGGTGACGTTGCTCGCGAAATTCCCGTTCAGGACCAGGTTGCCGGTGAGCTCGCTGGCCGTGGAATACAGGGCCATTCGCAACGGGCTGCGCGTGCTTCCCGACTCATCGGACCTTTCCGCCTGCCAGCGCTCAAGCGTGTAGTTCTTCATTCCCGAGGTGGTCCCGATGTTCCAATTACGGATGCTCAATTCGTTGTATGGGTTGTACAACTTGTTGTTGCTGAACACGCCATAATCCACGTTACCCTGCTGGTAGCAATTGAAGATCTCGATGCAGAGCTGGTCCGGCGAAAGAGCGTACAACTGGTTGCCGGAGAAGACCGTGTTGTACGAGGCCCGGTAATACGGTGCGGTGGCTCCCGGACCGTTGGTGTTCGAGCGATCGGACAGGTGCAATTGGACCCCGTTGTTGAACAGGACGTTGTTCTTCACCTGGTTGCCCGCTGTGAGCATCGTATGGTCAACAAGGATCCCGATCGTACAGTTGCTTACCGTATTCCGTTGGATGGTGTTGTTCGTGATCACCGAGTTCCCGAAGTAGATGCCCGGACAAATACGACCGTTCACCGAGGGATAGTTGGTGGCCGCGCTCTCGATGTTCCCGATGGCATCCCGGACGATGTTGTCCTGTACCACCATCCCTGTAGCCTGGTCCCAATAGATCCCGCCACCGTCGTTCACCGTTGCGCAGAACCCCGAAACGACGTTGCGCTCCACCAATGTGGTTTCGCCGACGAAGATCCCGGAGTTGCCCGTGTTCGATACACGATTGTCACGGACCGTGTTGACACCGCCACCCACGCGCATGCCGAAATAACCGAACGCCGATTCACCCAGACCCGGGATCAGCGCGATGTTGGTGAAGGTGTTCCCTGAAACGACACTGTTGTTGTCCAGGATGCTGATACCGGACGCGTAGGTGTTCTGGAACGTATTGTTGGAGTATGTGCTGTTGTTGCTGTAGGTCCGAATACCGTGGTACAACTTTTCGAAGGAACAGCCGGTGACCGTGACATACGGTCCGGCGATGTCCACACCGGAGAGGCCTTGGCCCCGAAAGGCCAGGTCCCGCACGGTGATCCGGGTCCGCTGCCAATCGATGAAGATGCCGTGCTGGTGGACCGAGGCTTCCACGGTCAACGTGTTCGGGTTGGCACCCGTCGGTGTCCAGAGGTAAAGCGTTCCAGTGGCTGCGTCGTGGTACCATTCCCCGGGTGAGTCCAACTCGCTCAACTTGTTGCACAGGAAGAACCCCCAATTGTAGTTCCCGGTGTAGTAGGTGAGCGCCGGAAAATTGATCGAGGTGCCACTGTGTGTGCTGATGACCTTGTTCTCATAGCACCAGTTCGTGCTGCGCAGTACCATGGTGGCGCCGTTCCAATGCCCGCTCGCCTGGGTGATGTTGGTGCTCGTGAGCGATGTGCTGTTGGACGTGTTCACGCGCAGCCAGCCCGTATTCGGGTAGCGGGCCAACGTCTGCAACGCCCCATTGACGAACACGTACTGCACGGCCTGCGAAACACTGGCCTTGTAAATGTTCCCCGAGTGCAGGGTCCAGCCAGTGACCGTGGTGGCCCCATTGATCACAGGCAATGCCCCGCTTCCGTATGCGCCGAAGGTGATGTTGGCGGCCGAGGTACCGGAGGTGTACCAGGTCAACTGCCCTACGTAGGTACCACCACGTTGGAACAGGAACTGATCACCAGCCACAGCGGTAAGCGACATCTGCTGCACCCGGGCGATGGTCTTCCAAGGCGTGCTTTGGCTGGTACCGTTGTTGGTGTCGCTCCCGGTCGGGGCGATGTAATAGACCGTTGCGTTGGCCGTGGAGGCCATTATCGCACAGCCGAGAAGGAGGTTCCGTATCGCGATACCCATGATCCTTGCAGGGATTGGAAACGCCGCGAAATTCGCGTCCCACTAAGAACTTGAACGCACCATACGCCGGAAGGAATTGAACAATTCGACCAGTCGGTGAGCAGACCCGATGGAGGGTCATTTCAACGGAACGACCCCTTCGGAAAGGCCTTCGAGGGCCGATGTAGGGCCGGAAATGGATGTGGATAACCCACTATGCACCAGAATGACCGAGCCCGTCTGCGATCCCGGTTGGAGTCGAACCAACGACCGGCAGCTTAGAAGGCTGCTGCTCTATCCAGCTGAGCTACGGGACCGATCGAGTGCAAAGTTGCAGAAACCGTGATCGTGGTCGCCATCGGCCTTCCCGTTGGTTGAGCAAGCCGGATCGGCCAACCCGCTCAACGTTGCGGTCCGTGATCAAGGTCGGAGTGAAAAAAGGCCAGCGTAATGCTGGCCTCTTCCATTCGTCGGGGCGGCCAGATTCGAACTGACGACCTCCTGCTCCCAAAGCAGGCGCGATACCGGGCTACGCTACGCCCCGAGCGGGGCGCAAAGGAACGGTAAAAGTCGCTTCGCCGACCACCAGCAATGAAATTCGGTCCGGGCCATGCGTGATATGCATGAATGAAGCCGACTCGCGGTGGTACCGGAGTGGAAGTATGGCGCGAAACGCGCTATCCTTTTTTGGGGGGCTTCAGTAACGAAGCCGCATGTGCTGCGCCCATGCACTTCTTTCGTTCATACACCCCTTCGCGCGAGCGCGGGGGTGTTATGAACGAAAGAAGCCGCCTTTCGGCGGCTTCGATACTGGCGGAGAGGGGGGGACAATCCGACTCGCCACCTCTGACATGCGTTCTCAGCATTGACGCGGGTTGCAGAAGGTCGGTGTTGGTGGAGATTTGAGCACAACTGCCCCGATATTGCCCCGGGGCATTGCTCGCTTTATCCCGTCAATACTGGACTTTTCGCAAAACGCATTCCCGCAAACGGTGCGGCCCGGTGGAATGCACGCTTCTAGGATCCCGTCGCAGAGTTCACTCCGCGCTTGGGTTGTTGTTGGAGGAACTTGAGGATGCGCAGCTGCACGTCCTCGGGCCACTCCTCCATCTTGAGTACGATCTCGTACGCTGATCCTCCTGTTGTGCTGACCGATGGTCGACGCACATAAGGCGGGGCTTCTTCGGCCACCTGGTTCGATCCTGCGGTGCGGAGTTCTGCTTTCACATCGGAACGACGTGCCTGCTCATCCTGTACCATACCACGCAGATCGAAACCCAAGGCACGCGTCATCCGATCCAGAACATCATCGCTGATCACAGCGCTCTTGTAATAGTTCTGGATCGTGCCTGACTTGACCGACGGCACCATCGCGCTGCCCATCGAGGCCACGTTGATGTGCCGCTTCTCAAGAAGCTCCTTCACGAACTCACCCATATGGAAGCTGCTTACCACACGCCAAAAGTGCCCTGGCGGTATGTGTTGAGAAGCTTTCAACAATGAGGTGTTAGCTACTATTTATATGCCTTGGCTCACTTTCATAAGCCTTGACGCTTACGTTTGTCAGCGTCGAAATATAAGCGAAATATAAGCAGCGCATAAGATGCCCCTCAAGCAGACCGATATGAAAGCCCTCCGCAAGCGACTCCCGAGGGGGTTCGTGAAGACCGCGCTGGAGCGCTTGTCCGCCAAGGGAGTTACCATGACACAGCCCGGCTTGAGCCAGTTGTTCAAGGGCAAGTACACCAACGAGGTCGCGCTGAAGGTGCTTATGCGCATCGCTGATGAACATGAGCGGAAGCTTAATGACTTGAGCCTCAGGGCTCGCGGCAAAAAGAAAGCACCCGCGATCCGGGCTGCGGCCACCAAGAACGCTTGACCGCCATGCGCCCCATCCAACCCTCCCCGTTCCGCTCTGTTCAGGAGACGGCGCGCTTGATGGGTGGGGTGCGCAACGTCTCTTCCGGCTCCGCGACGCATGACCAGAAAGGTGCAACTGGCTGGTCTGAAAAGCGGACGCCGGAGGAGGTAGCGGCCCTGGCACAAGAGGCACGCGCGATCGTGGAGTGGGGCGTGAAGCAACGCCGCCGCATGATGCAACACGGGTGGAGCCGCATGAACCCTGTCTTCCTGCACCAGGTGCTGGTGCCGCTGGAGACGTGGTTGCGGCAACATCCTACTTACGCCAGCCCCACTTCGGTGAAGGTGTTGTGGGCGGCCCATGAACATGCCATCCGTGGCGTGATCCCCGGCAACGCGGCCGGTCGCAGCAAGGTGCAACAACTGGAGGCCATCCTCTTCGCGCTATGAAGCAGAAGAAAGTGAGGCGCGAGGTTCCGCACAAGGTGTGTGTCTGCGGCGAAAAGCTGTGGACGCCGGCGGCGGAGAAGTTCCACATCTGCGCGAAACGTGTGGCCACCACGGTCCCGAAACCTGAACACGAAGCCTGAACGCTTCGCCCAACACGTACGAGAATGGACAACCAAGCACTGATCGACCGGCTCCAAACACTACGCAAGGACCGTTCTGCATGGGACCGCGATGATGCACGGCCCGACCGTCGCACTGCACAAGTGGGTGCGCTCACCCTCAGTGTCGACAACATCCGCAGCCTGAAACCCCTGTGGATGGTGGAACATGAGCGCTTCGGTGTGCTGATCGCGTGGACACCCGCCCGTGATGCGGAGCACGCCACCCACGAGAGCTGCGATTACGCCCGGGCGCACATCCTGGGACTTCACGAAGAGCAACACGCTGAGTGATGTACGTGTACCTCACACCCCGCCTGGATGATCTATACGAAGCGGATCGCGTTCGCATGGGCGCCATCGCCCATCGCGTGAACGTGTTCGTTCTCGCGGCCGGCAGTACCACGACGTTGGCTCGTGTGGTACGTGCCCTCACCGAAAACGAGTGCAAGGGCCTGATACTGCCCGATGACTATCGGCGCCACAATGAGTTGATCGAGCACGCAAAGGCCATTGCGAAACACCTCGGATTCGTTCCGGTACCGCTCACGCATCATCTCGCAAAACAGCAAACCAAGCCGGTCGCAGCGAGCGCTGTGCCTCCCACCCAGCACCCCGCTGCGGCCGGTAAACCCATCGCTCCCGCGCAGGCGGGAGCCTCGCCAAGCGAAGCCCACCGTACCGCCCTTCAACACTGATCCACCATGCGCCTCGTCCTCATCGCCCCCATCACCAGCCAGAACGCCCAGGACGATGCCATTGTCCTGCGGGCCCGCAATTACGATGCTATCACGTTCGCCGATCTGGGTATGCCAGAGTATCGGCACAACGCGAACACCACGCCTAGCGACCAGCGCGTGCACCACCACCTCGTGCTGGAGCTGATGGAGAAGGCGCTTTGCGTGATCCACCACGAATGCTCCCCGGAAAAGCAGATGGAACTGCGCAACCTGTGCCGCTTCATGCGCGTGCCCATGGTGCTGATGGAGGACCTCCCCTTCTCCCCGCCCGAGATGGAAGAGGAGATCGATGCGATCAACATCTCTGGCCGTGTGGATGTTCCCTTGGGCCCACGCGATCGCCATGCGGTGTCACTGGACATACTGACGACGGCCGAACACTTGAACGTGCTCTGCGATGAAATGGCGGAATTGCTGAAGAAGGAAGTTCTGCCCCCACAGTTGGAAGTGGTGCATCGTGCGACCGTGGATTCTGTGATCGCAGACGCGAAGTCGGCTGTCCGCGAGCAAGTGGCCGATGCCACGAAAGCACCTACGCACCTGGACGAACTGCTGGCCGAGGATATGCCGCCCTACACCGGTGCGCACCTGGCAAGTAACGTGAACAGCATCCTACGCGGTTGGTTCGACCGTGTGCGGCATGTGTTCCATCGAACGCGATCGCGGCGGATGCCGCGCCCCTATGTCCTGCACACTACGCTAAGCACGACGGGCTGAAGAGAACCCAAGAGGTACGCGGGGAGGGGGCAGGACGTCCAACGCAAATGCGGACAAAAGCCGCGACCTGGGGAAAGCCGGTAACGAGGACAACGGCCTACTCATCCCTCCCACACACGCCGGTAGCTCAGTTGGTAGAGCAGCAGTCTCCAAAACTGCAGGTCACAGGTTCGAATCCTGGACGGTGTGCAACGCGGCCCGCGTGTCAGGGCAAATCGAACGACGATGAACAAGACGATCGGAAAACCCGAGGACCCCGGAACCAAGAAGGCCGAGGGCGCAGAGGGTGAAGAGAACGCCGCCGAAGGTGGTGCAACGGAAACCGCAACGGAGGGTGGGGACGCCGAAACCAGCGGTACCGATACGGCGGCTGCCGAAGGTGAAACCAAGGAAGAAGGCGGCGAGGAGGAGGAGTAAGGCATAGACCGCACGGCCGTGAACAGGGTAGGTTTTGGGACGGCACGGCGGTCGTAAGTGCGCGGAAGCTCAAATGGCCGAGCGCTGGACCGATAACCCAGAGGCTCGTGGTTCGAATCCACGTCGCGCACCAGGTAGAATGAACAACACGATCACCATGGAACAGTACCGAAGCGTCCATCACTACTACAATGAACACAAGAACACGATCGGGCTGGAACGCTTCCAGTATCAAGGAACCACTTGGCAATGGAGGCCGGAGGATAACGCACTCGTGGTGATCCTGCCCAGTAGCGCACAACAAACCCCAACGACCATGAGCAAGACCATCGGAGAACAACGCTTACGCATCGACTTCAACCCGAGCAACGAGGATGGGGTGTACCAGAACAAGGCCAAGGTGGCTGAACTGATCAACGAGGCGGAGCGCGTGAAGCGTGAGCATCCGGACCCCGAGGTGAAACGCGTTGCCGCGCTTGCCGCCACCGCACTGGAGGAAGGATGCATGTGGCTGGTGAAAGCTCTTACGGCGCCCAAGCCCGTGGAAGCACAAGACCTAAAAGCTTGATCAACATGCCACGCAAAAAGACCACACCCCCGGTAGCAACAGCGAAACCGAAGAGCGCCGTGATCACCGATGAGAAGCAGGCCATCGCCGCAGGCCAGGCCACGGCCAAGCAGATGTGCGAACAGATCCACCCCAAGATGCTGTCGTTCGCGATCGGTGCCCTGCGGAAAACACTCGCGGAGGAACTCGCGGTTCGCGACAAGAGCATCTCCGAATCCCGCGTGTACAACGAGGCCTCATTGATGGTCATACACGGCAACGTGGGTGATATCAAGCTCTGATCCTGCCCCATGCCCTTGAAACCACATAGCTCGGTCCGCATCAGCTCATCGTTGTTCGAGGAGCTGGTGCGGACAGGCATGGCGGTGAGCGAGGCCGAGCACCTGGCGACACTGGCAGGGAAGGAAGGCACAGTAGAAGGCAGCCACGAGGACCGGAACGATGTGGCGTGGTGCCTGGTGTTGTTCTCTGAATACCCCGAGGCTTTCTGGTTGCCGCAGGTCGCGTGCATCCCCCTGAACGGAACGAACCTGAATAACGACTAACGATGCCAGAGATCCTTGATGCCGGCGGCAAGCCGGTGAGTGTAGTGGAAACCGATGTCAAGCGCGAGCACGATCCCGCTGAGCTGCAGCGCGAACGCGTGCGGCTGAACAACCTGATGGTGACGGCGTGCCAGGACTTCCTGAAGGACATGACGCCGCTGCCCAATGCGCCGGAGGTGGTGCAGGTCGATCGCGCGAAGATCCGCGCGTACCACGGGGAGAAGTGGCGCGAGACGGCGCGCGTGATGAACGCCAGCAGCTTCCCGCATCCGGTGAACGAGGAGGCCTTGTATGAGGAGATCGATCACATGATGGCCGAGGAGAAGCGCCAGCAGGATGCGGCCACCCCACTCTCCCGCCTTAGCGACCTGGCCGTGTACGACCTGCATCCGTTCGCGCGGATCCCTGCCGGCCTGCTGCACATCAACAATCGGGTGGCGATCTGCCTGAGCGAGTACGGCAACTGCCGCGTGTACCTGCGCGGGAAAATGGAAAGCGACGAGCGCTGGTGCAGCGGCTGGCTGCCCGCTCCACAACGTGACCACGTGGTGGATGCGCTCGATTATACCCTGGGCGAACTGATGAACGTGCTCAGCAGCATGCGCATCGCCAAGGTGACGCGATTGACGGACGAGCAGATGCTGGCCTGCCAGAAGCCGGTGAGCAAGAACTGGTGGCAAACGCGGTGACCGATGGACAGCGAACTGATCTGGAAACGCCTCCCACCCAAAGTGGACAAGGAGACCGGTCACCGGATCGTGACGCTATGCGCGGTGGTACCCGTGGGCGAAAGCACCACCCGCATCTGGCGGGAAGACCATTGGGCGAACGACCTGTCGCCTTACGCGGTGAAGCTGGTCGACGGCAAGGAGGTTCCTGCGAATTGGCTGGTGCACCAGGCGTATTGGCACAAAAGCCGGGACAAGCCGCACAGCAACGAGGAGGAATGCTTGAAGGAGGCGTTGGGCAGCGCAGAGAATGAAGTGTCGCCCGTCGAGGAAAAGGAAGTGACCGCCGAAGAACGAACCAATGAGGATCAGCATCACCAATAAGGCCGACCGGGTGAATTACCCAGAGCTGTACGCGGAAGCGGAACTGCTGGGCAACGAGTTGCGTGTGCAGCACGCGAGCACACCCTTCGCCGATGTGGATGCGCTGAGCAGCTGGATGCACACCACATGGAAGAACCCCCGTATCGACATCCGCACGGATGATGCCGGCCGCGTGATCCGGATCGGGTACGGCAGCAAGAAGTTCCACCGGGACAGCCGCGAGTATGGCGAGCTGGTGATCCTCATGATCAACTGCATCTGATGGCGCACCTCAAGAAGATAGGCCGCACTACGGAGCGCGTGAAGAAGATCACGAGCCATTTCCAACTGGAGTACACGGCGGCCTTCTACTTCTTCCGGTTGATGAGCGTGTACGCGGATGCCCGCATCATCCTCCCCGGCAAGGCGAAGAAGGAGTTGCGCCTTCCCTTCTCCATGGGCGTGAACGATCTCGGTCGCAAGCTCTTCAGCGAGCGCACGATCGGGGCCCATGTGTTCGACAAGCGGACCGGTAAGCGCTGCGGGGAGATCACCCTGGCGAAGGAAAACCTGCGCGTGCTGCTGGATTTCGATCTGCCCACCAAGGAAATGTTGACCAACGAAAAACCCACCACCTGATGCGCTTCTTCATCCAAGCCACACAACCCATGCCCCTGCCCGTGCGCTGCGTGGCCGAGACGATCAAGGACCAGTACCACGACCTGGATTTCACCAGCCCGGACCACCTGGCCGATACGCTGCGCGATCACATCGCCCTGAACGGGTTGGACCTGCAGGTGGGTCGCTTGTCCGGAGCGGTCACGGTGAACTCACCGCATGGGATCCTGCTTCGTTTCCGGACCGCAAACTGATCACGGCCATGGACACCACCTCCTTCACCGAACTACTGATGTTCCTGCGGAACAACCCGGAGCAGAAACATCGGCTCAGCGCCCTGCTCAGCGAAGTGGATGGCAGCGATGCGGTACGTCCGTCCGGCTCCGATGATGCGGAAATGATGCTGCTGTCGGAGGCTTCCGCACTGAGCCGTCTTTCACAGCAAATAATCAGCAGCCTTGCGAGAGAACGCAACTGGCCGTATTGCCACAATTCCAGCAAGAGCCAGATGGCACGCGTTCATCGAAGGAGCTTCCTAGACTTCATGAAGCAGCAGCGCAAGAACGGCTATATCCCGTACGCAGAGGCGGCAGAGCTGATCGGCTACGGGGGTGAATACATCCGCAAAGGTGTGTTCCGCGGGTACTGGCACGGACAGGATGGCTGGGTGCGCCAGCAGGACGTGATCGACCATGTGATGAAGCACGGCAACAGTTCGCAGCGAACGGCCCTGGTGACACGGCTGGACGCACTGGCCAATGCCGCACCTGCCAAGCCGGAGACACCGGTGATCCGCCTGCGTGTTGAACCAAGAACGGACGCCCAGTTGGAGCTGGGGCTGGCGGCGCGATGAAGGGGCTTCGAACATTGGTGGCGGTAGCGCGTGGTGCTGTGTTGAGGCACCACCGCGTTGCAACGGTCGAACGCTGCGTACGCTGTGGGAAGCCTGTGGACCGGATGGACCCGATCCACAAGGTGCAACTGCACCCCAACTGTAAACCCGCGCTGTGATGATGATCCTGGTAGCCCTGATCTGCTTCTTCCCCGTCGTGTTCTACTGGGTGAAGGAGCACACCAGCCACAAGGTGATGCTGGAAGCGCTGCAGACCAGTGTACACAGCGAACGGACGTACTACGCTCGGTTCCAATGGCGGAAGTGGCGGACGCTGAAATGGCTCTTCCTCGTGGCCGGGACGATCGCCTTCGCTGATATCCTGTACGGTTATCTCACCCACCTGCAATGAGGTTCTCCATTACCACCTACATGTTGCTGGAGCCGGGCCTGAGCAATCTGGCGCTGAGCATGGCGCAGGCCCTGGATGCGGCCCACACCATCACACCGTTCAAGGACCTGGTGCAAATGCAGCGGTGGATCGGGCGGGCGTTCAACTCGCCGAACGTGGTGACCGAACTGAATACGGAGATCGGTGATCTGCGTGTGGTGTTCAAGAACCAGAACATGTTGCACATCACCAAAGGGCCGGACGCATGATCCCCGATCCGAACAAGCCGTTGCCGCGCCTTGCCGATCCGCCGGACGAGCTGCAGCGGAACATCGATCTGCTCATCCATCGGCCATGGGCTACACCGGCGTTGTGGAACGTGTTCGTGCGGAAGCTGGCCGCACACGGTTTGATGGTGGCGGTGCGGGCCACAGGGACGGAGTCGGTCGCGAGTAAAGTGATGAGACGGGTGTGATCGGTCGAACGGGATGTCCGTTCACCAAATAGTTGAGCAGTACCACGAAGGAGGCATTACCACCGCACTGTGAGCGAGACCGAGGAGAATACACCGGAGCTGCCGGTACCGGAGAAGGACACGACCTTCTTCAATGAGCGGTTGCTGCCGTTGGGCTGGACGCCGGAGAAGAACATCGTCCACTACAGCTGGTCGAAGGCGGATGGTACCGTTGTGAAGGAGGAGTATCCGCTGTTCGAGGTGGATGCGAACGGCGACATCACGATCAACTACTACCGGCCCAGTGGCGCGAAGGCGGAGTACCGCAAGCCGGACAACAAGTTCACCACGCACTACCAGAGCACCCGCTACCAGGTGCCGCGCGTGGACAAGAAGGGCAAGAGCCACAAGTACAACCTGCCCAAGGGGGCCGGGACCTTCGCGTGGTTCGGTCCGGAGTTGATACGCGCCTACCAGGAGAAACGGCACATCGATACCCTCTACATGACGGAGGGCGCGTTCAAGGCGTATTGCGCGGAGAACAACGGTGCGTACATGCTGGCGCTGACCAGCATCACGCACTACATGGACAAGAACACGATGACGTTGCATCCCGACGTGATCGATCTGTTGCGTGTGTTGCGTCCGAAGCATGTGGTGTGGCTGGTGGACGGTGACTGCCGGAACCTGACGCGCAAGTTCCCCGAGGAGAACCCGGACGAAGACCTCTACACACGGCCCAACGGCTTCTTCGCATCGGCGCGGAACATCGGCACCATGCTGGGCGATCATGCGAAGTCGCTCGGGTTCCGAACCTGGTTCATGCACGTGAACTCCGATGCGGTGGAGATGCCCCCCCGCATGGAGCATCCCAAGGGGATCGACGACCTGTTGCTCGCCTACCCCATTGCCCGCGCGCATGCGGAGATCAAGCTGGGCCCGGTGATCCGCAAGCCGGATATGACCGACGCGCAGTTCGAGGAAAAGGAGCGCGAACAGGAACAGGCCCTGGAAACCACGCGCCACAACTGGTTGGAGGAACATGCCGCCGCGTTGCGCCATGCGGTGATCAAGGACATGGGCCTGTTCAGCGAGCCCAACAAGTTCTTCACGCGGATGGACCTGGATCGGCCCAGCATCCTGCGCGACCACTTCCACCTGCGCAGTGCGACGGATTTCTACTCGTATTTCCAAGAGCGCATCGAGAACCGGGCCTTCGTGTTCGAGGGCACAAAGTACCAGTGGGACGAGGGCGAGAAGGCCCTGAAGGTGCTGGTGCCGAGCCTGGCCAAGCACTACATCCGCGTGGGTACCCAGTACATGAAGCGGATCAAGGTGCCCAACAAGTTCGGCGCTCTGGAGGGCCAGCTCGTGCCATGGCAGAAAAGCACCATCATCGAGGATCATAGCAAGGACTTCTGCAAGCACGTGCTGAAGCTGGAGGCCTTCACCAACGTGCCCGATCACTTGAACTGGAAAGAGATCGTGCACGGCTGTTTCAACTTGTACGCGCCGTTCGAGCACGAGGCCGAGGAGAACACCGAGGAACCCGAAGCGACCTACCGGTTCCTGCGGCATATCGCCGGAGCGGGAACGGTGAAGGTGCCGCACCCGAAGTTGAAGATCAGCGATGAGAAGTCACCGGACTTCGGCAAGCCGCAGATGATCGAGGTAAGCGAACTGGACCTGCTGCTGGACTATATCCAGCTGATCATCTTCCATCCCACGCAGATGCTGCCCATCCTGTGCCTGGTGTCGAAAGAGCGCGGCACGGGGAAAACGACGTTCGCGAAGTACCTGAAGATGCTGTTGACGGCGAACGCCATTTTCGTGGGCAACAAGGACTTCGAAAGCGATTTCAATTCACACTATGCCGGCAAGAAGCTGATCATCCTGGACGAGGCCATGATCGACAAGCTGGCCACGGTGGAGAAGATCAAGGCGATGAGCACCGCAGACAAGATCACGGTGAACACCAAGGGCCTGGCGCAGTACGAGATGGGCTTCTTCGCCGCGTTCGTGATCCTGTCGAACAACGTGCGGTCCTTCATCAAGACCGATGATGATGAGACGCGGTTCTGGGTGCGGAAGATCAACCCGATCAGCGATGCCGACCTGGACGTGGAACTGGAGACGAAGCTGTTCAATGAGATCCCGGCCTTCCTCTGGCGGCTGCAGAACCGGAAGATGGCCACGACGAAACTCTACCGCAGCCATTTCCACCCGCCGCTGCTGGATACCGAGGCGCTGCGCGAGCTGCGCACCCACAGCCAGCCGATGGTGCGCAAGGAGATCGTCGGTTTCCTCAAACGCATTTTCAACGCCACCGGCGAGGAGACGATCCTGATGCACGAGAACGATATCGCGCTGGAGATCTTCAAGGGCCGTCGCGTGGAGCCCGATTACATCAAGGAGGTGCTGAAGGAGCACATGAAGGTGGGCCGCTACAAGAACGACAAGGGCGAGGAGGCGGTGACACGTTACCGCTACCACCGCCTGGTAGATGTGCCCGCCTACGAGAACGGTGTGCTCAAAGGCCGAATGATGGAGCACCAACCGGTGACCTGTCCGCCAGGGCGTCCTTTCGAATTCAAGCGTGTGGACTTCATATCCGATACCCATTGGGAACTGCTGAAGAGCCTGCCCGAGGGTGGTGTTTCGAGTGCCCCCGGACCGCTCGGGTTGGGCGCCGGCAAGAACGGCAAGCCCGCCGATGGTGAAGTGGACGACCTACCCTTTTGACGATGCACAAGGACCAGCTGATCACAAGCATGGTGAGCCGCACGGGCCTTAGCGTGGAGCAGGTGGACGGCTGCCTGCGCGCGCTGATGAACATTCTGCAGGAGCCGAGCAAGCCATCGCCCGGTCTTTTTGGCGATGAGGATGGCGTGCGCTTCTGGCTGTGCGTAGAGGACCGGGTACGCGGCGGTGTGCTGCTCCATGACAACCACATCAAGATCAACGGCGGCGAGCTCTTCGTGCGCTGGAAGACCGTGGTGGCCGCGTACCAGGAACGACATCTGGAACGCTACCAGGAGCATGGCCTGATGCCGCCGCGCATGCTGGCCGTTCTGAAGAACCGGCCGGAGTACCTCCGCACCCAGCACAATTTCCGTTTCGGGCCGGGCGTACAGTCCAGCTCGTTCGTATTCGACCTCACCAAACTGCCGGTGACGCTACCGGCGAAGAAATGGCAACCATGAATTTCCCCACCCCCGAATGGATGTGCGAGGTGATCCGCTACCGGCGGCTTACGCTCGCGGAGCTGGAGGTCGTACTGGCCACTCCTGGCCAACCCTTGCGCGTGCTGAAGAAGGACGGCGGTGTGCAGTGGGTGGAGGACATTGCGATGTTCACACCGGGTCAGTGGAAGACGGCGACGGAGAACGGGCGGGTGTTCATCCCCTACGGGGCGATCACGGTGTTCAGCGCGGAGCTGGATGATGTGGGGATGCCGGCGGCAGCGGTGCGCTTTGAGGTGGTTATGAGTGCAAACTCAAAGGCTACCGCAGAGAACACGCAGAGTGCAGAGAATGCGCAGGCTCCGACTTCGGATGCGGTGGCGGTTGCTCCGGCCGGGACAGAGTGACGTCCTTCCACCTTTTGCTTCGCCAAAAGGTGGAGCCAAAAGGCGCCCACGGCCCAAGTCGTAATGCCACGCACCCACCGGCCCTCCCACTATCGGCGTGGCTGACGACCGCGCGGGCCGTGGACATCCCCGCACAGCTGCCTGCCGTTGCTGGCGGGGTCTCTCCTTGGTGGATCCGCGCGGGAGGTTGTGCGCCCGAGGAACTGACAACTGGCAACTAACTCCTCTCCCGAGGGCATGCCACTCCCCTGCCGTGCCCTGGGAGCCGACCGGCGTGCCCTGAGATGCAGTGATGGTGATGGTGATTTGCCATCGTGGAACCGAAGATGCCTTCCCGATTTCCGGAATGTCTGCATTGCGGGCACAGCATGGGCGAGGACCAGCTGTGTCCGCAATGCTCTCTTGTGGGGCGGCCGATCGATCGACCGCTCTCCTACTCGGAGATCCGCAAGGACCTGGTGCGCGAGAGCTTCGCGCCACTGATCCAGGAGCACCGGCTGGAGGTGATCGGTGCGAAGGATGGCGTGCTGTATGTGAACGACAGCAAGGCGACCAATGTGAACAGCGCGTGGCTGGCCCTGGAGTGGTTCGATGGGCCGCTGATCTGGATCGCCGGTGGTGTGGATCCCCGCCTTCGCGGGGATGAACACGCCAACGATTACGAGATACTACGAGCTGTGGTGCGCGAGAAGGTGGACCTGATCTATACCCTGGGTACGGACAACGAGAAGATCGCGAAGGCCTTCGCCGGCCGCGTGGTGGTGATCCCCGCTACCAGCATGGTCGAGGTGGTGGCCGCTGCGCATGTGTATGCTGCTCCTGGCCATACCGTGCTGCTGAGCCCCGCATGCGCTTCGTTCGACCTGTTCGAGAACTACGAGGACAGAGGAAGGCAATTCAAGAACGCGGTGGCTGCGCTATGAGGGAATACGGAACGCAGATGACGCAGATGGGTATGATGGGCGCGAATCTGAAAGAGTGCGGCTCCTTGCTGTTGGGAATGCAAATCAAACTAGGATGACGCGGCTGGTGGACATAACGCTTTTGAGTGCTCCGCTTCGTGCATTGGTCATTGGTGAACTGCGGGCGGAGCTGGAGATATCCGGGCGGGACATGACCTACCAGGAGGCGTCGATGCTGTTCGATGTCCCTTATGACAACATCCGTACGTACATCCACCAAGGACGGATCCGTACCGTGGGGGCCCGCAAGGGCAACAAGCGGATCGAGCAGGCTGAGATGCACAAGTTCTGCTCCACGTACCGACCCAAGCTGCTGAGCCGCAGGAATAGGCATCACATCTCACTTCAAAACGAGCACCATGCGTCCGTTTAAGCTCACGACCCTCCTCCTATTCTGTGTGCTGCTGTGCGGCGTTGCAGAGGCACAGGTAGATACTACGGCGAAGGTGATCTACCATCCGGACCCCATCGACAGCCTGACGAAGGCCGTGGAGAAGACCTGGATGCAACCGCGCACCGATGGCCGGTTGTGGCATGAACTGCCACCGCCCGCCAACATCGTGAACGGCGGGTACGCGATCCAGTACGCCGGCATGGCAAAGCGCGATGCGCGCTGGATGCGGATCGTGGGCATCGGCCTGGGCGCTGTGCTGTGGACGCAGAACGAGAACGTGGGCTATGCCGTGGGCGGCATTGCAATCGGTTACAGCACGGTGCTCGATTTCCGCAGCAGCAAGAGCATGGGCGAAGCCGGTCGCCTGTTGCGCAACGGATACAGTGTGAACGAACGCTATGACCTGGTGCCCGACAGCATCGCCGATGGTGTGCGGGAACGGCTGATACCACAGCGATTCCGGTGAAATGAATGAGGGACGGTCCGGTGGGCTTCGCTCCACGAGACTCCCGCCTTCGCGGGAGTGACCGTCGAAGAGAGAAGTTGACCATGGCAAAGAAGAAACTCACCGCGATCCAGAAGGGGCACTTGAAGAAGTTGCCGCTGGTGTACGGTTCACTGGATGCCGCGCGGCGGGAGCACCCGGTTGTGAAGCAGCGGCCGCGAAAGGTGCTCCACCACAAGACATCGATGTACCCGAAGTAGCATGGCGCGCAAGCTGAAATACACGCAGAACGCTTCGCGCACGGTGACGGTGATCGAGATCGGTGAAATGCTGGTGTTCCGCGTGCATCCGTTCACCGAAGCCAGCCCACTTGTGGATCGGGTCTCGAAACCCGATAGCGACTATGGCCGGATCGGTGAGCGCAAGGGCGAGTTGATCGCCCGTGAGGACCTGCCTGTCAGTACGCTTTTCGACATGATCGATCAACAAGCATGAGGACCGCACTGATCACCGTTGGCGATAAGCAGCAGGTGCTGCTGCAGCCGGAGAACCTGCGCGAGCATCGGGTGCTGCAGATGCTGAAGATGGGCGGTGCGGATATCTCTGTGCAGGATGCGGAGTATGGCATCTCCGCGCAGGGCTCGTTGCAACAGGCGGAACAGCCCACCAGCTATTGCGAGGCGACCCGTGAGAAGCTCAAGCCGGTGCTGATCCAGGTACAACCGGGTATGGCGCAGATCCCGGATCCGGATGTGGTGGTATTCACGAAGGCGGAGTTGAATGAGGCGATGGCTGCTATGTGTTTGCAGAACAAAGGTCTCGATGCAGATCGCCCCCGCGACCTGAATACAGCCGACATCGAAGGGAAGACCTGCGCTGTGTGGATCATCGAGCAGGTGAACCAGTGGCGCACGGAACGTGGGACGAAGACACCGAGACAGTTCAAGTGATGGCCCAGGAACCGATCACCGCCTCTTCCCTTTGCTGGCCACCGGGCTGGAAGCGTACGCCGTACCACCAGCGCGTGCAAAGCCGTTTCGGGAAGTGGAACAAGCGGCCGAGCATCGATGCGGCGACGCGCTTCGTTCTGCTGGAACTGGAACGGCTCGGGGCTACGCGGCCGATCATCAGCACCGATCTACGCTTGCGGCAGGATGGCCTGCCCTACAGCCAGCAGCGCCAACCCGATGATCAGGGCGCGGCCGTGTGGTTCACCCTGGATGGCGAGCAGCGCGTGATCGCGAACGATACCTACAACAAGATCGGCTGCAACCTGTACGCGATCGGGCTCACCATCGAGGCCATGCGCGGGATCGACCGTTGGGGCTGCAGCGAGATCATGCAGCGGATGTTCACCGGGTTCAAAGCCCTGCCCGAGCAAGGCACGCCGTCGAACTGGCGCACCGTGCTGGAGGTGCCTTTCGACTGCACGTTGGAGACGGCCCATCTCGCGTGGAAGGCGAAGATCAAGCTCTTCCACCCGGACAACCAGGCGCTTGGTGATCGGGAAAAATTCGCGGCGGTGCAGCAGGCCTGGGTTGATGCGCAAAAGGAATTGAAAGGATGAAGCTCTCTGAACTCACATCACGGTACGACATCGGCAAGGTGCTCAACGCCATGGGCCTGACAGGCCGGGGTGTGGAAGTGGGCGTGGCCTTCGGCGAGTATGCCGAGATCATCCTGCGCACCAGCTCGCTGAGCAGGCTCACCCTCGTTGATCCCTGGGACTATGTGCCCTACGAGAACCCCAAGGGGTTCGGCGATGCGATCAAAGACTTCGAGGGCTGCTACCGGTACTGCATCCAGAAGGTGGCGCCCTTCATCGGCCGGGTGGCCATCGATCGCACGACCAGCGTGATCGCCGCCAGTGATACACCCGATGGCTGGTTGGACTTCTGCTTCATCGATGCCAACCACATGCGGCCGATGATCGACCGTGACCTGAAGGCCTGGTGGCCCAAGATGAAGGTGGGCGGGATCTTCGGCGGTCACGATTACCACATGGTTGCCACACCGGTGTACACCTGCCAGGTGAAAGCTGCGGTGGACCAATTCTTCGCGGGCAAGCCCTACCAGGTGCATGTGACCAACGAGCCCGGTGATGCGCCTTCGTGGTTCGTGATCAAATGATAAGAGAGCCACAGATGGAAGAGACGACGGCCGAGTTCCTGGGCAGTTCCTGCATCCGAACGGTGAGCGGTGCCTTGGTGGATCCGTTCAACCCGGACCCTTCGATGTTGCGTATCGAGGACATCGCGCATGCGCTTGCACGGATACCGCGCTTCGGTGGGCATACCTACTTCCCGTGGAGCGTTGCCCAGCACTCATTGGCCGGTGCAGCTCTTGTTCCGGACGAACACAAGCTGGCCTTTCTGTTGCATGACAGCAGTGAGGCCTACCTGCTGGATGTTCCCAAGCCTATCAAGAAGCGCTTGCCGGAATACATGGCGGTGGAGGAACGGCTGATGACGGTGCTGGCATCGCGCTTCGAATTCGAGTATCCGTTCCATGACTCGATCAAGGAAGCCGATCAGCACATGCTTCTCACGGAACGTCAGCAGTTCCTGCTTCAGCAGCCCAACGAGGCCACGTATTACGTCGTGCAACCTTGGTTGAACAGGCACGAGGAGTGGATCCGCCGCGATTACATCCGCGAATTCAAACACTACCAAACCCTGATATCAAGATGAGAGGAGCACTTGGATTACTCGTCATCGCAGCCGTCGTCTGGGCTTTCTGGATGAGCTGGGAGTGGCTGCGCAACCGCGACAAGAAGAAGAACAATCACCCAAACCCTTGAACCCGATGAACCCCCTTCACAACTGGGCTGACCACCTGAACTGGTCGAACATCCTTACGTTCCTCTTGGTCGCCGCGTTCGTTGCCGGCGCGATCAACTGGTATCGGCATTTCCGCAGGCCGAAGACCGCATTCCGGCGTCGCTCCCATGACGACGGAACCTTCGCCGTAGCGCTCCTCCTGGTGACCTGTCTTACTGCCTGCACCACTGTGGCCCCAGGCCACAAGGGTGTGGAGGTATCCTGGGGAGGGCAGACCAACATGAACATGATCTACCCCGAGGGCATGAACGGTGGCCTCCATTGGGTGTGGGACGACATGGTGGAGTACGATGTGCGTGAGAAAACGCTCGTGGAGAAGTACGACTTCAACGATGCGAAGAACATGAGCACTGGCGTGGAGCTCTCGCTGGACTTCAAGCAGGATCCCGACCGCGTGAACCTGTTGCACAAGAACGTGACCGACCTGGAGACCAAGATCCACAAGACCTTGAAAAGTGCAGGTAAGGAGGTGATCCCCCAATACACGGCCGCTGACCTGAACCTGCACAAGCGAGCCGAGGCCGAGCAAAAGCTCAGCGAGATCCTCGCGAAGGAGCTGCCGCAGTTCTACACGGTCTTCGCGCGCGTGCAGATCACCGACGTGGATATTCCCGAGGGGATCGCCAAGGCCGCCGAGAGCACAGCCAGGCAGGACGAGTTGAACAAGCTCGCCTTGAGCAAGGCCCTTGAAAGCGAGAACAACTTCGCCGCCGCGGAATGGGATGCGAAGACGAAGTTGATCCTCTCCCAGCCCGCGATGCTCGCCCTGAAGAAACTGGAGATCGAGGCCCTGTGGGCTTCGAAAGGCGTGAGCCCGTACGGGAGCAACAACGTGTTCGGGGCGGAGACGGCGGTCTTCAGAGGCATGAAGTAAACGACCATGAGCAACGAGAAACGGGGCCGAACGATATGGGACTTTCTAACCGAGGCGGATGGCGATACGATCTTCTGGATCGCCATTGTGATCATAGCGGTAGTCGGTAGTATCTGTGCGGCCATCACCAAGGTGCTTGGCTGAGACAGGCCCACGACATCATCTCTCACCCAATACAACTCAAGAAGCGAACGACCCATGACGAACGACCCCAACTCCAAAAGATCATCGACAGGGCTATTCCTGCTCGTGATCGTTCTGCTGGCCGCAAACGTGGTGATGCTCTGGATCCTGGCGTCTCACAGAAGTTGAAGTAAAAACGAACCAAATGAAGAACCTAGCACTGAAACTGACCCTTGGAGGTATCCTGCTCGTCGCACTGATCGGCCTGGGCATGTATTTGAGCGCGAGCAACGCGGAGATCAAGCTGCGCAACCAGGTGGTCGCCCAGCAGCAGGCCTGCGAGGCTTACTACGACAAGCTGTGGAAGGTCTTGAAGCAGAAGGCCGGCGTTACCGATCAGTACAAGAACGGGTTCAAGGAGATCTACACGGAGCTGATCAGCGGTCGTTACCAGGACCAGAACCTGCTGTTGAAGTTCGTGACGGAGAGCAACCCCACGTTCGACCCCGCGCTTTACAAGGACCTGATGGCGAGCATCGAGGGCCAACGCGAAGGGTTCCTGATGGAACAGCGGCGCCTGATCGATTTGGACCGCGAGCACAAGACGATGCGCGCGGTGTTCCCGGGAAGCTTGTTCATCGGCTCCCGTGCTGATGTGGGGATCACGGTGGTCACGAGTGATGTAACCGAGAAGGTGTACGAGGCGGGCCAAGAGAACGACATCGAGCTCTTCAAGCGATGATCTGGGGCGCGCTATTGATCCCCTTCCTCGCCGCCTTCGTGCTGTGGCGTTGGTATGCGCACCACATGGTGTGGTGGGAGTACTTGCTGCCGCTGGCGGTGAGCGCGATGCTGATCGGTGTGGCCGGTGGCGTTGCCGAGCACTCCATGGTGACCAGCACGGAGTATTGGGGCAGCGCTGTGACCAAGGCGGAATACTACGAGGATTGGAACGAGTACATCCACCGCACCTGCTCCGAAACCTGCTGTTGCGACAAGGACGGAAAGAACTGCAGCACGCGCTATTACGACTGCAGCTACGTACAGTACCACAGCGCCTATTGGGAGTTGCAGACGACCACCGGTGAGGAGCTGCGCATCGATGAGTGGCAGTACAACCGCCTGGTGAAGCGTTTCGGTGGTGCGCGGTTCGAGGACCTGCACCGCCACTACCACACCAACGACGGCGACAAGTATGTGACCACCTGGCCGCAGGACAGCGCCACGCTGGAGCCGGTGACCACCACGCATACCTACGAGAACCGCGTGAAGGCGGCGGACCAGAGCATCTTCCACTTCCGCAGGATCGCCGAGAAGGAGCGCGACAGCCTGGGGCTGTTCGACTATCCGCCGATCCGGTTCCGCTACCACCAGGAGGCGGTGCTGGGCGATACCACGCGCGAAGCCCGGGCCGCGAACTATCGCCTGAAGTGGTGGAACGCCGTGCTGGGTCCTGCGAAGGAGGCGCGGGTGAGCGTGCTCGTGTTCCACGACAAGCCGCGCACCACGGGGATCCAGCAGGAATGGGCGTGGGCCGGTGGCAATATGAACGAGGTGGTGCTGTGCATCGGGCTGGACCGTGCCCGGCGCGTGCAGTGGTGCCACCCGATGAGCTGGAGTACCGATGAGCAGCTGGAGGCCGAGCTGCGCCAATACGTGGAGGCCCAGGATACGGTGGACCTCGTGGCCGTGGCCGACTTTTTAGGCCCACTCGTGCGCAGGCACTTCGTACGGCGCGATTTCCACCAATTCGATTACCTCTCCATTGAGCCGCCCGGTTGGGCTGTTGTGCTCGTGTATTTCCTCACTGCGCTGGCCTGTACGATCACCGGAGCATTCGCGGTGGGCAACGAGGCTGTGCCCCAAATGAACCGATGACATGAATACCGGGACCGTACTTGCTTTTGTTGCCGTGTTCTGCTTCCTGGCCGGGGGCATGATCGGCTATGTCGTTCGGCTGGTGAATGAGCCGCGGCCACCGTGGCGGCCGGGAATGGGCGAGCCGGCGAAGGCACCTTCGAAATGGCAACAGCGGTTGGCCGAGTTGCAGGAGAAGCAGAAGGCGGAGGCGGAACGATCGCGGAAGGCCCATGAATGGGCGCGGAATAACAGCACAACGGAAAAGCAAGCGGCAGCTCGGCGGAACCCACCTGCTTTCACCATAGAGCCCCGACAGGGCACAGGTCCGGACGTGCTCACCCAAGCAATGATCCATGGCTCGTTGAACGATACGGACCGCGTGACCATCCACCAGGCGGATATGCGCGTGGATGATGACTATCGCCATGCGCCACCGGCGGATGTGGACCCCGGGCCTTCCCACACCAGCCACGACCTGAGCGGAGGTGGGTACGATAGTTCGTCGGATAGCAGCTCGTACGATGGCGGTGGTAGCTACGACGGTGGCGGGTCTTCCGACAGTGGTGGCGGCGACAGTTCATCCGGTGATTGACTGATGGCAAAGTCGATGACGATAGCGGAGCTCCGCGCAACAAATCCTTACTACCAACCACTTCGTCAAGAGTTACCCATGGAGGACAATGTGAACAGCCCCTCGCACTACACCGCTGGTGGTATCGAGGTGATCGACTACCTGAAGATGAAGCTGACGCCCGAGGAGTTCGCGGGCTTCTGCAAGGGGAACGTGATCAAGTACACGAGCCGCGCGAACCTGAAGAACGGCGATGAGGACCTGAAGAAGGCGGCGTTCTATGCGCGGTTCATCGCGGGGGATGATCCGCGGGTTAAACCAACCACCTAGCGCACGTCGCACATGCTCCTTGGCTCAGGTGGACCGGGTGGACGGGATGGACGCAGCGTGGTGCGCGTCCATCGGAGGGCTGGAATGATGGCTGTGTTGGTGCTGGCCTGGCTGCCTTGCCGCGCCATGGTGCCCTTTCGCGGGGGCGAGGGCACGCATGACGCGGGTCCTGACAAACCTGAATTGAAGATGTACGATCCGGAGTATTTCCCGACACCGAGCCATGTGATCAGCAAGATGCTTGATCCCTACCGTGAAGTGGTGGACGTGGGGAGGCGCGATAACAGTGCGCTGGAGAACCTGACCATCCTGGACCCGAGCGCGGGCAGTGGTGCCATCCTGAATTTCGTAGCGGAGCTGATCCATGGGGACGAGGCTCCTGACCTGCACGCGATCGAGATAAACCCGGACATGCAACCGATCCTGCGTGAGAAGTACACGCTGGTGCATGACGATTTCCTGACGTTCCATTCGGATGTACGGTACGACCTGATCCTGATGAACCCGCCGTTCAGCAACGGCGATGCACACCTGGAGAAGGCTTGGAACATCCTGCAACACGGCGATATCGTCTGCCTGCTGAACGCAGAGACGATCCGGAACCCGCACACGATCCGCCGGAAGTGGCTGGTGCAGCTCATCGCTGATCACGGTAGCGTGGAGTACATCGGCCAGGCGTTCCAGCGGAGCCAGCGGCCCACGGATGTAGAGGTGGCGCTGGTACGCCTGAAGAAGCAGGATGACCACGGCGGCTTCGACTTCTGGGAAAAGGAAGATTTCCAGCCCGAGGAGCAGGACTTCGATTTCACCGGTGAGACGCTTAGCAACATGCCGGCCGTGAACGACAAGATCGCAGCCATGGTGCACCAGTACAAGTTGAGCCAGGGCGCTTTCGTGGAATACCTGAAGGCACGGAAACGGCTGATGCACTACGGTTCACCCTTGATCAACCGGGATGTGGATTCATTGTCCGGCATCATCGCTGAGGCCGTACGCGGCCGTACGGGAAAAGATTGCTTCAACACGTTCGTGAACTCACTTCAGCGCCACACGTGGGACAGCATCTTCGAGCGCACCAAGATCAACGACCTGATGAGCGCCGGTGTGCGCAAGGACTTCGACAAGATGCGCAAGGACCAGGGTGGCATGCCCTTGACCGAAGCGAACATCCACGCGTTGCTGGAGATGCTCTTCACCAACCGGCATGTGATCCTGCAGAAGTGCGTGGAGGAAGCCTTCGATCTGATGACGAGCTACTCCGATGGGAACAAGAGCCATTGGGAAGGTTGGAAGACGAACAGCGCCTATAAGGTGAACCGGAAGGTGATCATCCCCTACGGCGCGTTGAGCTATGAACGCGAGTACGGCACCTGGCGAACCAGCTACAGCGATAGTTCATGGAAGTGGGACGATATCGATCGCGCCTGCGCCATGCTGGAAGGCAAGACGCTGAGCAGCCCTACGAGCCTGACCCACCTGCAGCCCAAGAAGGCACGCCCGTATACCACCGAAACCGAACGTCGTTCGCTGGTGCGTGTCCGTGTGGCGCTGAGCGACCGCCTCGATGAGTTGAATGCGAACCGCCGCGAGGTGAAGTACACCCACTACGTGGACAACGTGTGCGAGAGCGAGTACTTCCACATCAAGTTCTGGAAGAAGGGCACGCTGCACATCGTGTTCAAGGAGGAGCGCATGTGGCAGTTGTTCAACCAAGCCGCGGCGGCCGGAAAGAAATGGTTGCCGAACAACCCGGACCATGTGCCCACGCCAAAGGCCGATCCCGCTGAACAGCGGTACGCGAAGAAGCTGGAGGAGGACAATGCCGAGAACCGCAAACTCGCACTGACGGCATGAGCACTCCTGCCCGCCGCCGCGATGCCTGGACACCCCAAGAGGATGCGATCCTGCGGGAGAAGTATCCTGTGCTGAAGACCGAGGCTTTGATGGAGCTCCTGCCGAGCCGCACGCGACACTCCATCGTGTGCAGGGCGTGCAAGCTCAAGATCACCGTGAGCAATCCGAAGCATGCGTGGACGCCTGAGGAGGATGAGTACCTGCGCGTGCATTTCGCAACACATGCGAACAGCACGCTGGCCAAGAAGATGAAGCTCGATCCCGAGCAGGTCGCCAACCATGGCCACTTTCTCGGGTTGAAGAAGACCCGCGCTACCTGGTTGCGGATCCAGCGGAAGAACGGTGTCCGGGCTTCGGTGACGAATGTTGAAACCCGTTTCCAGAAGGGGCTCCTGGTGTGGAACAAGGGCAAGAAGATGCGCATCGACGTATTCGACCGGTGTAAGGCCACCATGTTCAAGAAGGGCCAGGTGAGCAACAACAAGAAGCCGATCGGCACGGAGGTCCTGGATCCGGACGGGTATCGCAAACGCAAGGTGAGCGAGGGCCTTATGCCCAACCAGCGCAATTGGAAATTGGTGCATGTGATCCTGTGGGAACAACACCACGGACCGGTGCCGCCCGGGCATGTGGTGACCTTCCTCGATCTGGACAAGACCAACATCGTGATCGAGAACCTGGAGTGCATCACCAAGGCTGAACGCGCGATACGCACCAAGCAACGCACCCATGGTAACATGGACTATGTGGCCCTGGCCCAGAAGGCATGGAAGACGCGCCGTTTGCGGCAGGCATTACTGGAGAAAGGCGTGCCGACCAATGAGGTGATGCGCGCCTTCGCGCATGAACGACGGAAAACCCGCCCCTCTCGGGCCATCGCATGAGCGGCTTCTTCGCGATCGGTGTGCACAATCCGAAGACGGAGGCGAACGTGGGCACGTTGTGGCGCACGGCGAACATCTTCGGGGCGGCGTTCATCTTCACGGTGGGCAGGCGGTACCGGAAGCAGGCGAGCGATACGTTGAAGACACCGCGGCACATCCCGCTGTTCCACTTCGCGAATGTGCGTGACCTGGTGGACCACTTGCCGCAAGCTTGTCGGCTGATCGGGGTGGAGCTTGATGCCACTGCCCGGATGAGCCACCAGTACGCTCACCCACAAACCGGCTGCTACCTGCTCGGCGCGGAGGACAATGGGTTGCCACTCACCGTGGTGGAACGATGCCACAGTTTGATCCGCTTGCCCGGGGAACGGAGCTTGAACGTTGCTGTGGCCGGGAGCATGGTGATCTACGACCGGTGGCAGCAGCGGGCACCGGAAGCCAATGCTCAGCGGCCCAACCCACTTACCGACCATTGATACCAACAGATTTCAACGACCATGGAAGACAAGACCCGATACAACGACGAAGAGCTCGCGGAGTTCAAGGAGTTGCTGGACAAGAAACTGGAGGAAGCCGAGAAGGACCTGGAACTGTTGAAGGCTGGGCTTGATGACCCCACTGCGCTGCGCGAATCGCTGAGCCAATCCGAAGGGGAACCGCTCTCCCTGGAAGAGGCCCGACAGCTTGCGATGCGCCAGGAGAAGTTCATCCGGCACCTGCAGGATGCCCAGGCGCGGATCAAGAACAAGACCTACGGGGTCTGCCGCGTGACCGGCAAGCTGATCAGCAAAGAGCGCTTGCGGTTGGTGCCGCACGCCACGTTGAGCATTGCAGCGAAGCAACAAACGGACAACGCCCGATGAAGCCCTACGATACCTATTCCTACAAGGAACTCAAAGAGGCCCACGCAAAGCTTCTGAGTGAGTTGAAGGTGGAGCGATCTCCCGAGATCACCCAGGAAGGTGCGCAAGTCCTGAAGTACATCGCGCAACGGATGGCGAAGCTCGTCCGTGATCTCGTGCTTCACCGCGAACGGGTGCTGGGGTTGGCGCAAAACCTGTACGGCGGGTATCTCCGCACCGACAATGCGGTAGATGCCGCCGCGAAGGCGGTGAAGGATGCGGAGACGTTCTTCGACTTCTGGAACAACTACGACGCGAACCTGGCCGTTGTCGGGCTCTCTGCAGAAACCGATGCCATTACCTGAGTTCCGAAAGGAGTTCGATGCGGACAATGCCGCCATGGAGGAAGCTTCCACTACGATCGGGGGACCCAATGCCGGCGACTGGATCGTGCTCGGGCTGGTGGGCCGGTTCGCGGTGCCCATCATGGAGCCGAAGAAGCGCATGGTGATGCGCAACTACCGCACACCGGAGGAGGCGATCGCCGCGAGCGTTGAGCATAGTTCCACGCGCGTCGGTGGTGGCTGGGCGGTGAACATCCGAACGGGTGAAATGGTGGCCATACATCCCTTCGGTGGTGACAGGCATGTGTGACCGTGGGCCACGAGGCGTGTGTGTTGGCCATGCAGTGGCAAACCAACACACACGCCCCATGGCTTCACCAACGTACCGAGGATGTGCCGAGCGCAACATCGCGCTGGAACCCGCAGCGGCCTATGCCGAACGACCCAAGGACAAGCGCCACCGCGAGAACGACCGCCGCGAGGTGGTGGACAAGCTGGAGGATATCCTGGGTGTGCTTCGCCGGCACGAGGCCATTGCTGAGCATGCACCCGGCACCAGTGACTACCTGCGCAACGAGGCCGAGCGCGAAGCCGACAAGCGCTTCATGGAGCGCATCGCTTCGATCCGGCAGGAGATGATGCTCCGGCGTGTGTACGTGCACAAGTACGGCGGGCTGGTGGTTCCCATCGGTGAGTGCTGGGTGAAGATGACGCCGGCGAGCATCCTGCAGGCCTTGAAAGAGGCGAAGCGGATCTACAACGGCACGCACTTCTGCCACGATGTGGAGAGCGATGCGGCGCCGGCCCACGCGATCGGGAACTTCACCACGGATCGCCAGGCGCAGCTCACCCTGAAGTACGCGGAGAAGAACGCGGAGGTGGCCAGCCGGTCCATCATGCCCGCGGTGAAGAAGCACTGGCAACAGCACCTGGAGAAGGTGCGGAAGTTCATCGAGAAGCCACACCAGTACCCCGCGCGCAAGCCGCAGGTGGATGAAGAAGTGGAGGACAAAACGCCCTTTTGAGCCATGGAAGAGCACGGCCCACAGACCATCGACGAGACCCATTACCGCGAATGGGCGAAGCGCTATACGGTCGCGGAGATCGAAGGTGAGCTGGTCCGCTGTCGCGAAGGGATCGCGGAACTGGAGGAACGGGGCGATGAGGCCGTGAGTAAGTGGGACCTGCAGATGGGGTACGACCACGCGTTCTGTCTCCAGATGAAGCGCAACCACCTGGTGTATTACGAACGGCTGCTGGCAGCGCATCCGAAGGCCCTTCAACCATCCCTATTCTGACCATGGACCAGCACCAACGGTTGGGTACCCTTGCCGAGAAGCTGGAGTTCTCCAACGCCTTGCGCAAGCAGTTGGAGCGCGAGCTGAGCAAGGAACGCATCGAGCATGGCCAGACCAAGGCCCTTGCAGATGAGCAGGAGCATGAGTTGAAGATGCTGCGCGGGCTTGCCAACCAATGGAAGGTGACGCCCGAGGACCGCGAGCGGATGAGGAAGGACCAAGTGGTGAAGAGCCTGAAGGGCCGTGCCGCCCGGCTGCTTTCGATCTGCAAAGGATTGCGGAAGTCGAACCGGGAGTTGATCGAGAAGATGTGTCGGATGGAGCGGGAGGCCGCGCAGGGCTCGAAGTGATGGAACTGGTGATCAACTTCAGCGGTGGGAAGGACAGCACCGCGATGCTGGCCTGGCTGTGCGAGCGGTATCCGGATGTGCCGAAGCATGTGGTGATGGCGGATACCGGCTGGGAGCACGAGGACGCGATCGAATGGTCGCGCGGGATCGTTGCGCGGTTCGGGCTGGTGCTGCACGTGGTGCGCAATCCGAACAAGACACTGATCTCCATGGCGCGGAAGCGCGGGAAGTTCCCGGGAATGTCACAGCGCCAGTGCACCAGTGATCTGAAGCGCGGGCCTGTGCATACCTGGATCAGAAGGCGATGGCCCCAACGCAAGTCTGCTCCACACCCACCGGTGATCGTTTCGTGCATGGGCCTTCGTGCAGAAGAAAGCAGCAGCCGTGCCGGCAAGCCCTGCCTGACCAAACTCAATATCCTATGCGGACGTCGACGTGAGGTATGGGACTGGAATCCCATCCTTGGGTGGACGGAGGTGCAGGTTCGGGCGTACCTGGCGGAACGTGGGTTGCCGTTGCACCCCGTGTATGGCCACTTGCGACGCTTCAGTTGCCGGGTATGCATCTACATGACCGACCACGACCTGAGGGCCGTGGCGCAGCACGATCCGGCTGCGATCGCGATCATTGCCACCGTGGAGCGGGAGATCGGGTTTACCATGTTCCAGCGTGGCGCGATCGAGGAGCTTGTGGTTGCTCCGGCCCGGAAGAAGTAGTCCCTTCCACCTTTTGCTTCGCCAAAAGGTTCTGAAGCGATCTCGCCCTCCATTCCGGGTTGCGCGAGCGGCTTTGTCGTCCATGCTGCGTTGCGGGCTTCCTCACATAGCATGAGCTATGCTCGTCACCCGCGCCTTGCCTGACCGCCAAATCCATCTCGCTCACTAGCCGTCAGGAGAGCGAGAACGCTTCACGCCAAAAGGCGCCCACGGCCCAAGCCGTAATGCCACGCACCCACAGGCCCTCCCACTATCGGCGTGGCTGACGACCGCGCGGGCCGTGGACAGCCTCGCGCAGCTGCCTGAGCGATCTCCTTGGGGGTAGCTGCGCGGGAGGCCTGTGCGACCGAAGAACTGACAACTGACCCCTACATCCTCTACTGAGGGCATGCCACTCCCCTGCCGTGCCCTGGGAGCCGACCGGCGTGCCCTGTGGGGCGTTCGGGTGCCGGTTGCTTTGGCACCGTGAGCAAGAAGCGGTACAACCATCCTTACACGGACGGCGAGCTGGTCCGGGACCTGGAACACAACGAGACGCTGGTGTTCTTCGACCGGCTCTCGGGCCACCGGGCGCAGACCTACCCCGAGAAGATGCGGCGCGCCAACGCGGAAGAGGTCGCGGAGTTCGCCCGCTACACCGAACCGCACAAACCCTGAGCCATGGAGCTGACCGAACACAACCTGTTGATGCGGCGTGAGAAGCTCGCGTGGTACCTGAAGCTGGATAAGAAACTGCAGTTGCTGGCCGATGGCACCCTGCGGTTGGAAGACTACCAACAAGACGTGAACAAGGTGATCACGGGCCTCCAGGCCGAAGTGGTGGAAGCCGAGTTGGGCATGGGTGATGTGCGTACCGTACACACTGTTCGCGAGGTGGTCGCCAAAATGGAGCCTGCCGATGCGGTGTTGATCACCCTGAAGTACTTGCAGGGTTACAACTATGCGGCCGTTGCGCTCAAGCTCAGCATCAGCGAAGAGAAGGCGCGTGAACTGCTCTTCGGAGCACGCAGCCGCATGTTGGACCTGATGCGAGCAACCGCCTGAGCCATGGCTACGCACTACACCCTGCACGAGAACGCGGCGAACATCGCGGTGAGCGGACCGGGTGTGTTCGTGGAGTTCCACCTGACCGAACGTGCGATCGCCGAGCGTTTCCGGAATACGCTACAGCTGGCATACGATGCCGGCGTGAGCAGCCGGGCGCCGGTGAAGGTGGAAGATGTTGCATGGCCAACAGCAGAAGAGCTGGCCAACGCCCTGCACGAGCCACTTCTCACCATCCTGAAAAGGTGGAGCAAAGGCCCGATACCAGAACCACTGCTGCACGGTGCCCCCTCGCCTAGCGAGGGTACGCATGCAGCTGGCCCCGGCAAGAACAACCATCAATGAAGACCTATATCGACAAAGCACTGGAAGGCCTCCGGGCGGCGGCCTACGCGCTGAGCGAACCACGTACGTCGCGCACGGTGAGCGAGGCACAGCAGCACATCGCCGATGCAATCGCGTTCCTGGATCCTCTCAGCAATGCGCGGAGCCAGGTGCTATCGTCCACCGGTGAAAAGGTGCCGGGAATCGCCCCACTGGAACTGGAATTGCTCCGTGCAGTACTGCCATCCGGTTACACCATCGTGAACGAGGGAACCGAGGATGTGGCTTTGTACGACGGTGATGATTGGCAACAGCCGCTTTCGCAGTTCAGCACGGCACGCGGTGAGCTGGATGTCTTGATACGCGAAGTGGAAAGGTCGGCGCGCATCCACGGTAAGGCCGAGGTGCAGCACTATGTCAAGAAGGCGCTGGGGATCGACCATGACCTGGAAAGGGTCCGGGAAGCTGCCGAGACGTCGATCGACAAGCTGGAGGCGCGTGTGATCAAAATGGTCAAAGGCTGATCCATGGACCGCGCAACACACCTCGCATGGGCCAAGGAACGGGCCAAGGAATACCTCGATCGGGGCGATGCGGATAAAGCTCTGGGAAGCTTCATCAGCGACATGGGCAAGCACGAGGATCTGGCTGACCCCCCCTTGAGCGCCGACCTGCGGGCAGAATTCAAGGCCCTCTTCGAACGGGCGGAATTGCTCGCAGCCTACGAGCGCGGTCCCGATGCGCTGCGCGAATACATCAACGGTTTCAATTGAACGATCATGACCGAGTTCTACATCCTCAGTTTCGATAAGCAGCGCAAAGATCCTGAGCTGTGCTTCTGGCGGGCCAATGCGCACGGGTATACCACCACGGTGACCGAGGCGGGCAAGTACACCCTGTCCGAGGTCCTGCTGAACAAACATCACGATGGGCCCAACGCGATCGCGTTGCCGGTGACGAGCCTACCGCTGATCACCAGCAAGCTGAAAGCCTTCTGGGAAATGCCTACACGCCTGATGGTGCAAGTGATCCCGGTGAAGGAGGCCAAGGGCTTGCTGCTCGGGAATCAGCAGCGCGGCGCCGTATTGGTGGGCTTCAACCCCATCGCACAGGAATTCCGCTTCACGAAACTGGAACGCCTGATGCCTGTGCAGGAGCAAGAGCCACTTGAAAAAGACCGCCTTTGACAATGCCCACCATGAAACCCTCCAACAAGCTCCCGAAGAGCATCAACCTGAACGAGGACGCTGTGATCGACCTCGCAGCGCACATCCTGGGCATGAGCCCCGATGAAGAGGTCGTGGGTGAGATCGAGGAAAAGTTGGTGGAGCGCTGGAGCCTTGACCTGCGTGAGTTCGCGGAGATCGTCGGCCTGCTGTTGCCCATGGCCGGGCAATTCAACAGCGCCCTGTCCGGCAAGTTCTATCGAGCGTTCGCGGTGGTGGAGAAGGATGGTCGAGCACTCGCCCTGGCGAAAACGGAGGTCGATGCCAAGAATCAACAGAACTACAAGTAGCCATGTCAGCAGAGATCAACAAGACACTGGCGGCCCGGATCGCTGAGATCAAGGGCAGCCCCTACATCGATAAGTTGGTGTGGCTGGCGGCGCAGGTGATCAACCGCGATGCGATCGATCTGTGTGAGGACATCATCAATTGCAGCAATCCTGGGAAACGTGTGTTGAAGACCTTTCCTGGGCTGGAGAACGACATCACCGATACGGATAACTGGGATGACGGCGAGCAGCTGGCCACAGCCTTGGCTGATAGCGACCGGCTGGGCTTCCTGGCCATGATCCAGATCCCGGACTTCCACTCTTTCCGGTTCAAGAACGGCAAGCCGGTGGGCTGGGGTGTGAGCGGATTCATCTCCACCGTGGAGTTCGTGTATGCCGAGAGCCTCGATGAGCTGGTGAAGCTGATGGAGGAGCGCGCCGAAGCGGAGTTCGCTGATGCGGTGCGGATGGCGAACAAGAAGGGTGCAGCCAAGAAGAAGTGACCATGGCCACCCGCAAGCCCACAGATCCATTCGCCTACCTCATGCGCAACATCGGTTATGTGATCGCCCTGATCGTGCTCGTATCCCACAACGCCTGCTGAACAAAGAACAATGGCCAATCCCAACCGCTTACCAAAGCTGAGGCAGACCGAACTGGATCTGCTTGAAGTTTCCGCGCGCGATCTGATACCCGCCATTTCGGCAAACACGGAACTGAAGCACGTTCGCGAAATGGCCTTCGAGTACTACGACAAGAAGCTTGAGCAGCACTACCAGGTGCACGTGATGGTGACGCGCGATGCGGACGACTTCCTGGAGCCGTTCCAAACCGAGGAAATGTCCTGACCATGTGCCGCATCATTGTCAGCTCCACGAACCTTGCCTTCGCCCTCGGCCGGGCGGGTTGCACCGGTGGTTACCGGTTCCGGCGCACGGCCGGCGAGCTGGGCTTTGCTGTGAGCGAGAAACCCTGCGGTGGGTTGGTGCGCGATTTCGAGGATTTCGACCTACCACAACCCAAGGCTGTTGCCCTGCGCAAGCTGATGTTGCTGATCGCAGAGCAACCCGTTACGCTGAGCTGGGATGGCCAGCAGATCACCATTGAAGAGATCATCATTTGAACCATGAAAAAGACCATCACACTGAACGGCAACGAGATCGAGGTGGAAGCCTCGGAATTGAGCTACGAGCAGATCGTGCAGCTCGCATACCCCGGTAGCGCTAGCGACCGCGTGATGACCATGACCTACGACCGCCGCGTGCGCGATGGGTCGTTGAAGCGCGGTGAGCGGCTTACGCTGGATGAGGGGCTGATCATCAACGTGCACGATACCAGCGGGGCGTAGTCATGGGCGTGCGCAAGAACCACATACTGGACGCGCTGGGCGATGTGCATCAAGAGGTGTGCGGCTTTGGAGACGACGTGGAGAGCCTGGACTATGACGATGGGGAGAGCCACAGCAAGAAGGAAGCGGCCGCTGTAGCAGAGAACCAGATCAACGAATTCATCGACCGGCTGGTGGAACTGAAGTTGAAGATCCGCAAGAAGTACAAGTGATGGCACGGATGGCATGGAGCAGGATGGACGGTCGACCGATCTGGTTCACGGATCGGAACGATTTCGATCTGTTGGTGACCACTACCGACCTGGGCGTGAGCTACCGATGGTGCATCACGACGAAAGCCACGCAACGCTTTCCTGCAGCGGACATCGCCAACGGGACCTGTGGGTCCCTTGAGAAGGCGAAGAAGGCAGCGGGCTCCTACATCACCAGTGGTATGGCGGCGAAGAAGTTGAAGCAACTGCGCAAGTGATGCAATTCGACCTGTTCCATACCACACGCCCGAAGCCTTTCTGCGGGTTCCCGAACCCGGCGTTGGTGCCGAAGCGGGCGCGGAACTATGTGCAGGTACAGGACAAGTACTTCCGCCGTGATACTCTTTCGATCGGCACCGCGCAGGAAATGTGGTGGGGCATCTACGAACACGCCATCCACTTCGAGATCTCGGAGGCAGACAAAGCGCGCATCCCGGCCTTCACGCTGTACACGGATATGGATAGTTACGTGGAACGGCTTGTCGCCTTTGAACGCACGCAAGTCCCGCAGCATGGTGCCCTTTCGCATGGCGAGGGCACGCACGCAGCTGGCCCCGGCAAACGAACCGACCGATGAAGTTCAGCGGCATCCGACATACCACCAACGACACTGCCCTGCGCACCCTGGCCGACCAACTGGTGGGCGGCGTGGAGCTCCTGGAGTTCGACTCACCCAAAGACCTGCAGGAACAGATCATCCACGACCTGTTCCCGGACAACTGCCCCGATGGTACGGCGGTGACCCTGGAAGGGACGCAAGTCTGGGTGAAGGTCAACGGGGCGCCGCTGGCGTCGTTCACACCGATCGAGAACTGATGAAGATCGCAGCCACCATATTCCAGCATTCGGACCCGCTCGTGCGCGAGCTGGCCGAAGACATGAAGCGCTACGTGGAGATCAGCACGTGGAGCACCATTGACCGCTTCGAGCGCACCCTGATCGACCGGGTCATGGAAAAAGGCTGGTACAACACTGCCCGTGTTGAACGGGCGGATAAGGTCGTGACCATCGAGGTGGCCGGTGTGAAGGTGATGTCGTTCGAGAAACGGGTGTTCGTAGCCAGGAAGAAGTGATGGCGAAGAAGAAACCCCTACCAGACCTTGTCGTGAAGCCCGACTTCATTGAGCCTGATCTTGGCAAGAACGGTCGATGGAGCTATGGGTTCGGCGACCTGGAAGTGGGCGACCAGATGCGTTGTCCGCGAACTGATGGTGAGAGTGTCGGGCATTCAGGCGCGCGGGTCCAGAGCGCTGCCATTGCTTGGAAGACGAAGAACTACGCCAAGGAACGTGCACACCTGCAGTTCCGGATCCAGACGCGTGCAAAGTATGTTCTGCTCGAACGTGTTGCGTGATGGGAAGGAAGGTCACATACCCGACTGCCACCGCGCTGCATGGTGCCCCTTCGCGTGGCGAGGGCACGCACGCAGCTAGCCCCGGCAAACACAAGTGAAGATGTTCATCGAGGAAGCGACCAAGACGTTGAATGCGATCCGTGAACGGCGGGACGAGATCGTGGCTTTGCGGCCCACCGATCCGGAGAAGGCCGATTCCCTGGAGCAGGACCTGTTGTACGAGTTCGTGCAGCTGATCGAGAAGCGGGCGTTCGCGCCGTTCAAGGGGATCGCGGCGGAGATCATGAAGTTGAAGCGGACGTGGACCACGATCGACGATCCGCTCTACGCCTGCCCGTGCTGTGAACGCACAGGCTTTACCGAGCGTGGCTTACGTGCGCACCGGTGCGATGCGAAGCCGAAACGGCGCGAGAAGCCGACCGGACCCTTGGTGCGTCCGCAACTGGGTGCGCACGAACTGCTGTCGGCGTTGAGCCGCCCGATCAAAACACCGCAGGACTGATGGTGGGCAAACCCCTTACGGCCAAACAGAAGGCGATCGTCCTGCGCGACTATCCCAAGCTGGGTGCGAGCGCTGTTGCTGCGAACCTGCGCGTTTCGAAGCACCGGGTGAAGAACCTCGTGCACCGGCACAAGGTGAAGCGGGACCCCGCCCACTTGCTGTGGCGTGTATTCACGGCGAAGGACAAGCGGCTCTTGATCAAGCGCTACCCGGATACACCAGCGAAAGAACTGGCTGCATTGCTCGGGCGTAGCACGATCGCCATCAACCACTATGCCCGAAAGCTGGGCCTGAAGAAGAGCGAGGCTTTCCTGAACAGCCCCAAGAGCGGCCGGTTGCGCAAGGGTGATGGCCGTGGTGCCGCTACCCGCTTCAAGAAAGGGATCGTGCCGTGGAGCAAGGGGAAGAAGATGACGGCAGAGCGGTACGCTGCCGCAAAGCCCACCATGTTCAAGAAGGGCCAGCTGCCACACAACACCAAGTACGACGGCTATGTGAGCGTGCGGCGCGATACCGATGGACGCCAGTACTTCTTCATCCGGGTGAAGCTGGGCAAGATGGTGCACCTCCACCGCAAGCTATGGGAGGATGCCCACGGCCCGGTGAAGAAGGGCCATGTGATCGCCTTCAAAGACGGCAACCAGGGCAACTGTGTGCTGGAGAACCTGGAACAGATCACCAAGGCGGAACGATTTGCCCGCACATCGATCATGAACTATCCGCCCGAGATCCGCAACGTGATGCGGCTCCTGGGCAGGTTGAACAAAGCAATACGCGAGCAACATGGCGAGGAATAAGATGAGCGACCTGCAGGACCACCTGTTCGCAGCGATCGAAGCGGTGCGTAGCAAGGAGATGCAACCCGAAGCGGCCAAGGCGATCGCAGGCTTGGGCAAAACGCTTCTGGACAGCGCCAAGGTGGAACTGGAATACATGAAGCTGACGGACCGGAGCGTAGCCAGTTCTACCCTACTGTCCAGCGTGGGCGATGCTGACCTGCACCGGATCGGCTTGGAAGGACCGCTGATCACCTACAAGTGCATCAACGGTACCTGTGATTGGAGCGGGCAGCAGAAGGAGAAGTTGAAGATCAAGAACGGCGAGAGCGAGCGCCGTGTGTGCCCGGTGTGCAAGAAGGAGAAGTTCCAGATGCTGGTGAACGGGGTTCCGGAAGCTGAGGTGAAGGCTTGATGTGATGAAGACCCAACTACGCCACCTGTGGTTTGTCATTGCGCTGGGGTGCTGTGCGCTTCGCCTTTGTGCAACAGCACCCCATCCCATGCCCTACCACGTGATCATTGCCGGAAGCCGAGCGTTCACCAACTACGATTTGCTACGCGAGCGATGCGATACCCTACTGGCCAACCGACCCGATGCGGTGGTGATCAGTGGTGGTGCACGTGGGGCCGACCAGCTGGGCGAACGCTATGCCCGGGAACGCGGCCTTGGCGTGGTGGTGATGCCCGCCGATTGGGATGCACACGGGAAATGGGCGGGATACCTGCGCAACGTAGCCATGGCCGATAAAGCCCAAGCGTTGATCGCCTTCTGGGATGGGAAGAGCCGCGGCACGGAGCACATGATCCGGATCGGCCGGGAACGTGGGTTGGCGGTGAGGGTGGTACGAACGGATAAGGCTTGATGTGATGAACGACTTGGAACAACTCACAGGCCTCACTCACAACGAGGAAAGCCGTCTTCTCAAAAAGGCCTACGAGACGGTGTTCGGCGGGTCTTGGGAGCCGAAGACGTTGGAGGACCTCCAAATGGTCCGGGCACTTCGCTTGTGTGTGCGATCCGGCTTCCGTTGGGGCTTGTGCAAGCATGGCGCCGATTGCGCCAAAGTGATGAACGAACTCGGAGATCAAGCCTTGGAGTTGCCGGAAGGCTTCAAAACACCATACGCCTGAGTGATGGGAGACTTCGCCAAAGGCCTTGCGCAGTTCCACACGAAGGGATACTTCGGGAAGCGGATCCGGATGAGCCTGACGTTGGCCGTGCGGTTGCTGGACCTGGTGGACCGGATGAAAAGCGAAGTGCCGGAGGAGAACGATGAGGAGTATTTCGAGGCGATGAAGTGGATAGAGCAGGAGGTGTGTAAACGGTATTCACAGGCTGAGCGCGCTGCGTGGCGGGCTGGGCACAAGAAATAGACGATCATGGCGACTACACAAGAAGCAAAGAAGCCCGTGAAGCGCGGGCCGGTGTATTTCAGGGCCCTTGATTGGGACCGTGGCGAGGACGAATTGTTCGCTACGACCATTGATCGTCACCTGGCCAGCATGCGTGAGGGCGACGAGACCCAGCGCCGCCTGTTGCTGGCGAAACCGGAAAAGGGCACGGGCCAATTCTATTGCAGCGAGCTCTACTTCGCTGGCGAGAGCAAGGACAACTGCGGGAAGCAGTGCGATGCGTATGCTCCGCTGAACGGGAAGAACGGGCGTTGCAAGCATCACCGGCCGCTCTACGAGCCGGTTGGTGATACGCTCCTGCTGACGCTTGATGGTGGCCTCACTCCTGCCCCTCCACAGGTATGCCGGGTGTGCGGTTGCACGGAGGACAATTGCTCCGGATGCGTGGAGCGTACCGGACGCGCGTGCTGGTGGGTGGAAGAGGATCTGTGCAGCGCGTGTGTAAAGCAGGAGGGAAACATCAATTGGAATTAGGCGACCATGACCACCGAGCAAGCCCTGAAAATCCGCACGTTCTGCATTGCCTGGATCTCCAATGTGGAAGCTCCAAAGAACAACGCCTATCGGTCCAGGCTCTTGCACGGCATCGACGAGCTATTTCCTGTCGACATCAGCACTACGAACGACCCCTTCAATATGCTAGGGTGCGCAGACTGGGACAATGCTGAGGAACGAGGCGAAGAGTACACGCAGCCCATGTGCGATCGCATGTCCGAGCTCATTCAACACGAGAACATCTTCGGGTTCGGCAAAAAGGGCATTGATGCCTTCCGCGCGACGATCCGTATTGGAATTGATCTCTTCATCAATCAATCTGGTGGAGTGGTTGGGTACACGATCGGCGATCTGAAGAAGGCGTTTGGTGGGACTATCCCTTCCGATCTCGTGACGCTCTATGGGGAAAACATGAACGCGCTCCCCGATAACGAACCCATTTGGCTCTAAGCATAGCGACCGTCAAGCCTGAAATACCATGCCCCGCGCAAAGACCCCTCTCCTACGCATCGACGAGCTTACGGCGCCGCCGGTGGTGGGGCGCACGTACCTGGTGCCGCATGTGTTCCAGCTCACCTACCCATCGGACACCCGCGTAGGTAATTGGGTGCCCGTGCGGGGCGCGGTGCATGATGATGCGGAGCTGGGTGTGTTGCGCAAGCACCTCCACTTCGATGAGCGCTTCGTGTCCAAGGCCATGATGAAGCGGATCGGGATCGAGAATGCGCACAGCTGGATCGTGGTGATCGGGCAGCGCGACAGCTCCATGCGCTGGAGCGATGGCAAAGTGGAATGGCGCCCGGCGCGTTGCGTTACCAACGTCGTTGGGTTCGCCAATGCAGGCCGCACAAAGGCTTTCTTCCGCTTCCACCAGGAGTACCGGGACAAGGAGTTGCTGAAGGGGCATATCTGTCCGCACCGCGGGTACGACCTATCGACGATCCCGGCGAACGCGGAGGGCGTGAAGGTGTGCCCGTTGCACGGGTTGCACTGGTGCGCGAAGACCGGGAAGAACGTGCAACGGAAACACATCATACCCCTAGACCTATGACCGTCACCTGTACCATCAAAGCCAGCGAGCTCCGTGTGGGGCAGCGGTTCATCCTGCTGACCGATCCGGAACAGTGGTTCACAGCCACCAAGGTGAAGGCGCTGACAAAGTTCACGGGCCGCCTCAAAGGCTACACAGAGGTGGATGCGAATGCCACCGATGGGGCGTTCCACACGTGGCTCTTCTCGCCGACGCATCTACTGGAGCTTGACAAGGCCGGCATGAACCGGGACCTGCATGTGAAGCAGGTGCGGCACGCAGATCTGGTGCGGGTGGGCAACTCACCGCACAGCAGCGAGTGCCCCAGCTGCGGGGATGGTGTCTTGCCCATGCGGCGCGACTTCCCCTCCGGCAAACTCATGAACACCGACAGCTGCCTGTTGTGCGGGCAGCAATTCTATTATACCGATATCCCATGAAAACCCTCCCTACCATCACCCTGATACAACCCTGGGCCAGCTGGGTTTCCCTTGGCTGGAAGACCATTGAGACACGGCTGCATCCGCGGTTCGCGAACCTGAAGGGGTTACGCATCGGGATCCATGCCGGCAGGGTGTGGGACTATGATGCCCACGCCGCCGCTGCACGGTTCCTTACCGATGAGCAGTTCCACCGCAGTAGCCGCGACAGTGCGATCTGGCATACGCGGGGCGAGATCCTTTGTACAGCGCTGGTGAAGGATTTCCGCAAGTGCGTACCGGAAGATGGCCCAGCCGCCATGATCGAGTGCCGTACGCCGCGCTTCGGCCTGGTGCTGGAAGATGTGCAGCCCATCGGGCCATTCCCCGCGCGGGGGATGCAAGGGATCTGGTACTGGCGCATGCCCGAACCGATGCCTGAGCCTGAGCCGCGTTGCCGGGAATGCGGGTGCATGGATACACGGGGCTGTCCGGAGGGGTGCGCATGGGTGGAGCCAGGGCTGTGTAGCGAGTGCGCGGAGAACAGGGTGGTGTCGCTCAAGAATGCATCCACAGATTTCGCAGATGCGCTTCGCTAACGCTCGCTTGAACGCAGAAGAAATGCCTACAATTCAAATGCGAATCAGTTTACCGGGTGTACTGCGGCGCGCTGCTGCAGTGTGCAAGCGCAGCCGCGAATGGAAGCACCTTGATCCCTCATTGATGGAACTGCTTGACGACCTCCGGCATCTCCGGGAGAACAAGGACCTGGAGACGTTGCGTAGCTTCTACGAGAAGTGGGCAGACCAAGAGCAGGAAGCAGCCCTAGCTGCCAAGAAAGTTGAACCCGAAATCACAGGAGCATGATCCCCGATCACATCGTAAACGACCTGAAGGCCATGGCCCGCATCGAGGATGTGGCCATGAACATCCACGGGGCTACACAGCGCGGCAAGGTGTATACCGTGAACTGCCCCAATTGCAAGAAGATCGATGGCCTGCAGGTGGTGCCGGCGAAGCAGCTGGCCAAGTGCTGGAAGTGCGGGCTTGGCGCCAGCCAGGCGGTGGGCTACTTGATGAAGATCTGCGGGAAGACGTATCCGGAGGCTCTCAGGTACATCGCGGACCTTTACAAAGTCGTGCTGCCTTAATACATCAACAGATGGCACAGAAGAACACAGAGCACGTGTACACGGTCCCGTGGAATTCCATTGCGGATGTGGCGCGCCAGATCGAACAGCCCTATGGCTTTGTGCTGCGTGAGCGTTACCTATCGGGCCTGAGCTGTGAGCAGATCTCGGAGAAGTATGTCCTCGGCGTGGAGTTCGTGGTGAAGGACCTGCACAAAGCCCAGAAGTTGTTCGCAAGCGCGCACTTGACTGCGGACATGCTCACCGAGCCAGAAGACCACCTCTTGTATCTGCCTGCGATCGACCTGGTACTCGATGATGGCGTGGCCAGCATCTCCTACCTCCAGCGGAAGTTGAAGGTGGGTTACTTCCGCGCAGCTCGCTTGTTGGACCAGATGGAGGCGGATGGCATCGTTGGCCATCGCAATGGCGGCAAGCCGCGGCGGATCCTGATCGGCAAACACAAGACCTGCCCATGAAACACACGTTCTTCTACACCCTGTTGCGCTGGACGTTCGCGGTACCTACAGTGATCATGCTCGCCGTGGCCCTCGTGTTGGTGGTGCTCTTCTGCAAGCTGTTCGGTGAGCCGCCGGGCGAGCATCGAGCCACCTTCCGTGGTGCATGGGCCTTGCTATGCGACGTTTCCGAACAGTTGTTCCTGTCCGAGCTCGAACTATGACCAAGGACCAGAAAACCGCGCGGCGCATTGTGCAGCTTGACGAGCTGCGCAAGCGTGCTGAGCGAGCGGAGTTCTACGAGCTGGCTGCGCAGTACCGCGATCAGATCAAGCGGCTTCAGCAGAGCACCGATCTGAGCGATGCGATCGACTTTGCCCTGAAGGCGTCAAAGCCGACCGTGGATATCAAGGACATCTCGTCGCTCTATGGAGAACGAGGCCGTGCACAGTTCGATGATCTGTTCAGGATCCACCAAACCCCCGAGTCGGTGTGGAACGAGTCCATCGATCGCCTGAAGGACATGCACGACAAACCCGCGCCCCACAAACGGCTGGAGGACCTCTTGCGGGAACACGGCCGAAACATCGAGGCGGTGCTCACTGCGCAGTTCAAACGGCATTTCGGCGAGGTGCCTTCGGTGGGGTTCCTGAAGAAGTATGCGGTGATGATCTATGACCACCGCGACCCTTCGCTGCGGTACGTGTACCAGGAGGTGTGTTTGCTGGAGGTGAGGTGGGCGGATGGGTTGATCAGGTACATCACCAGCTGAACGACCTTGTCCCTTCCACCTTTTGCTTAGAGGACGGTCCGGTGGGCTGCGCTCCACGAGACTCCCGCCTTCGCGGGAGTGACCGTCCGAGAGGAACCGAGGGCATGCCACTCCCCTGCCGTGCCCTGGGAGCCGACCCGCGTGCCCTGAGGTGCGTTCACCGGGCGGTTGTTTCGTGGCATGAGCACGGCGGTAATTACCGGCAAGGCACCACGGAAGCGGTCGACGTTCCGTGGCGTGTTCTACGAAGCGTTCGTGCGGGGCTGGGGGCGTAAGTACCCGAGCAAGAAGCCGTGGAACGCCCGGCTGTATACCCATGGCCACCGCGAGCGCCTGGGTGGGTTCGCCACCGAGCGTGAGGCGGCGATCGCCTTTGACCGCCGCGTGATCGAGCTGAAGTTGCCGATCGCATTGAACATCCTGAAACCCGTGGGCACAGCAGCATGAGAAAGAGCCGCACACCCCGGTTGACCAGCAAGCGGCGCAGGAAGGCGTTGCGGGTGCAGGCGTTGCGGCAGCAACAACGGCTCGGCCAGTTCTTTTCAAGGCTTAACAGTGCTAGTCTGTCGATCGAGTTCGCCACGGCTAATGCGACGGCTGCCTTGCTCGGACTGGAACACTCCGCTGCCAAGGTGGGTGAGCTGGTGCGCCTTGCTCCGGAGCGTAGCGCAATGGCCATCGGTGAGCTGCTGAAGGTTGTGGATCTGGTGCAGGACCATGTGGAGGTGTTTCAGCGCAAGCTGGTGCCCATGAACCACGTATTCAAGATGCGGAACCCGCGGTGCCCGATATGCGGCGGCCAGCTACTCGTGCAGGTGTACGAGTGGCAACAGGATGCACATGACCCGAAGGCAGATGTGCTGGCGGGTGGCATCGAGGTGGATTGCGAGCACGAGCCGGACATCGACACCGATGAATGGGATGAGTGGCACCGTGGGCACTACAGCCGACCCTACGTGGATTGGCTGCCCGTTGAGACCGCCCTCCTGGAGTGGATACAGAAGAACTACCGCTTCCCGCTGGAGGCTATGAATTGAACGACCATGAAGAAGCCCGCACTCACTCGCTACAACATGAAGAACGCCCGGTTGTCCCACGGGCTTTCCGTGAAAGATCCCGTGCTCAGCATGCGCGACATCGGGTCGTTCCGCCTGAACAAGGCGTTGATGGAGCTGATCGGTGCCAGGGTGGGCGACCGCGTGGAGCTCCTGCACGACACCAATGCCAAGGAATGGTACCTGGCCTTCAACAAGGCCGATGGTTTCGAACTGCGCAAGGCGACCAATGGTGGTGCGCTCTTCGCCAGTGTGATCCTGCGCAACGCCATTGTGGAGGACATCGGTCCGGTGAAGAAAAGCAACTCCTGGGTGGTGGCCAAGACGCCCACCGAGGCTGAGACGGACAATGGCAAGGCTTGGGCGATCCTGACGAGTACAGCAGAACAACCATGAACGACGGGGCGGGCTGCGGAAGCCCGGATTCCCGCCTTCGCGGGAATGACCGCAGCCGAGGCGTGACCGTCGCTGATAAGAACAACCAACAACCCAATTCCAATGGCCGAAGAGAACAACGATCACACGATCCTGGACAACATGAAGGGCGCTTTTGCCAAGAGCCTGGTCCGGAACAACAAGAAGATCAAGGAAGACCGCGCGATCGCGATCAGCGAGTCGGCGGAGATGATCTACAAGCGAATGGTGGAGGATCTCGAAGTGGAGATCAAGCAACTCAAACGTAACCGGGAAGCCATGTTGGATATGAGCCCTCGCACCACCGACAGCCTGGAACTGGCGGCGGATTTCAATGCGGCGGAGTTCGTGGCCAAGGACATCAAGCTGGGCATCGACATCCGCAACCTCGAGATCAAGATCGAGATCGCCCGTGAACGCTACAACCACCTCTTCAAAGAAGCGAACTGAACATGGGCTACAGCAGCTATTCCACCAGCGACCGCGAAGAGCGGTCGGAACGAATGAACTACCGCAGCGCTCCGCGCGAAGAGGTGTTCACCCAACAGAAGTTGCGCACGGCGCATGAGCTGATGTTGCCGCGCGGGGTCGTCTTCCGCGAGTGCCGCGATTCGGCGGCGCATGCCAACGCCACACCCATACAACTGTACCTGGATGTGACGGGCAGCATGGGCCATATCCCCCACGAGCTGATCAAGACGGGCCTCCCGCACCTGATGAGCACGTTGATCCAGAACGGCGTGCCCGATGCCGCGCTGATGTTCGGCGCGGTCGGTGATCACGAGTGCGACAATTTCCCCCTTCAGGTGGCGCAGTTCGAGAGCGGCGATGCTGAGCTGGACATGTGGCTCACCCGCACCTACCTGGAGAGCGGTGGCGGTGGCAATGCCGGCGAGAGCTACATGCTGGCCTGGTACTTCGCTGCGCACCACGTGCGGACCGATGCGTTCGAGAAGCGCGGCCAGAAGGGTTTCGTGATCACCATCGGTGATGAGCCCTGCCTACCCAACCTGCCGGCATCGGCGGTGCAGGCGATCATGGGTTCGTCGGCAGCCGCGCAAGGCAACTTCACCAAGGAGGTGTTGCTTGCCGAGGCGCAGAAGAGCAACCACGTGTACCACATCTTCATCGAACACGGACACAGGACCTGCGATGATGGATGGCGGCAGCTGATGGGTCAGAACCTGGTGCTGATCCAGGATCATACCGCGGTGCCTTCGGTGATCGCGTCGTTGATCCTGCGGCATACCAGCGCGGTGACGCAACAGGCGCCCCCCTCGCCGAGCGCTCCAGTGTCGAACGCCCCCGAGGGCACGCACGAGGAAATGCTATGATCGCTGTCATTGGCCTTGGCTTCGGGGACGAGGGAAAGGGACTCGCCACAGACTTCCTTTGCTCCGAAGCCGTGGCCGGTGGCCTGCACCCGGTGGTGGTGCGTTTCAACGGTGGCCACCAAGCGGGGCATACCGTGGTGCGCGATAGTGTGCGGCATGTGTTCTCGCACTTCGGCAGCGGCACCCTGTTGGGTGCGCCCACGGTGTGGAGCAGGTGGTGCACGTTCGAGCCGATCGGATTCATGAACGAGCGGCAGGTCCTTCGGGATAAAGGCGTGGATCCGGTGTTCGTGGCCGATCCCCTTTGCCCGGTGACCACGCCGTACGATATCGCCTACAACCGTGACCGCGAAGGATCGGTTCGGCACGGGTCGGTCGGTGTGGGATTCGGTGCCACGCTACAACGCGAAGAGGACCACCGGCACCTCTTCCTGCAGGACCTCTTGTGCGAACGTGTGGTGGTGATGAAGCTCCACTACATCAAGGAGTACTACAAGGGGCTGGGCATGGACGTTGACATCGACACCCGCCCCTTCCTCCTCGCCGCCAACGAGGCGATCAAGCTCGCGCCCGTGCTGCCGACCGTTTTCATGTGGGATGCTCTCCATCCGTTGATCTTCGAAGGTGCGCAGGGGGTCTTGCTGGACCAGCGGTTCGGCTTCTTCCCGCATGTGACACGGTCGAATACCACTTCTACGAACGCCCGCGAATTCGGCGGACGTTCCATGAAGACCCTGTTCGTGACCCGCAGCTACCAGACGCGGCACGGCAACGGGCCTATGATGGGCGGTGGCGATGGCAAGCCCGTGGTGTTGAAGAACAACGCGGACGAGACGAACGTGAGCCACAGCTTCCAGGGAGAGTTTCGCACGGCGCCGCTGGATCCGGAGATGCTCCGGTACGCCATGCGGTGCGATGGCAGCCAGAACGCCGATCTACTGATCACCTGCATGGACCAGTACGAGATCGATGTGCGGGACCTGTTGAACAAGTTGAAGACGCCGTTCGGTCGGGTGCTGCTCTCGTACGGGCCCAGCGCGAAGGATGTGATCGAGTACAAGTCATGATCGGTCACCGGAACAGGAGGCGGGTACGGACGGCGCGTGCTGAGCGGATCGAAAGAGCCCAATGGCTGCGCGCGCGGTGGGTGAAGCGGCATCCGCCGAAGCCGGTGGCGCTTTACCTGCGCAAGGTGGATGTGCAATACCAGCTGGATGAAGTGGAACGCAGCTGGGCGGACTTTTTGAAAGGCATGTGAGCATGAGCATCATCACCACCATACATCTGCAGAATCAGGGCGTGTACGTGAAGGTGCACGTGCGGCTGATGGCCGTGGGTGTGCCCGTTGGTGGCTTTTGCGATTTCGATTATCGCATGCGCTGTGATGATGTGGTGCATACCGGGACTTTGTCCAGGCAGTGGGTGCCCACGCCGGTGGATGAACTGCGCGTGCTGGCCACGTTGCTGAAGCAACTGTTCCCCTTCACGGCCGCCACGGCATACAGGAACACGCCTCGCCTGCCGCAGTACGTGCCGGAGGTGAAGGAGATGCGCCGCGAGATCCAGGAGGCTTTCGAGAAACGCGGTGGTGTGCAATGGTGAACAGGTCCTGACATGAGCCCCATGCCTCCCCGCCCGATCCGTGACCCACGCTTGATGCGCACAGGCCGGCGCTGGATAACGCACGGGATCAGCGGTCGCAGCGTGCAGTACGACCGCTGTCAATGTCCCTGCCGAATGGGCTACAACTGGCGCAACGGCTTCAAGTACTGCCAGTCCTGCCGGGGTCGCGGCATCCTACCTGGAGAGTGATGAAAGCACCGATGAAGACCAGCTCCACCCAAGCGCGCAAGCCACACATCGTGTGGTCGCAGAGCGGGGAGCATCCCGTGATCTCCTGCCTCAACTGCGGCGCGAAGAAGGTGGCGGTGTACAAGACCATCAACCAGGCGATCGGGTTGAACAACCTGTTCCAGAAGGAGCATGGGCGGTGTAAGAAGAGAAAGGACATGTGAACCCGACAACGATGAGCAAAGCGACCTACGACCATACCCTGATCCTTGCCCTGGCCGATGTGCTGAACAACCGGCCCCTCGGCGAAATGAAACTGGAGGCAGCCGACCACCGCAACCACCGGCGGACCGACGAGGCTACGGCCATTGAAGACGCGCTGGTGCTAGCCAAGTTCGGCGTGGAGTTCAGCAAGAGTAAGATGGAGCGGCTGCTGGTGGACATGGCCAAGCCAAAGTTCTACCCGAAGCCGGCTCGCTATACATCCCTCCCCGCGGACCGGACCATCTTCATCTCGATCAGCATCGATGCGCCGTGGATGCGCAACGTGCAGCAGATCCCGCTGGACATCTCCTGCCCGGATATCCTGCGGGCGTTCGCGCCGTTGCCGCGCGAACATGACCTGCAGGAAGCTACCCGTTCGAATGACCCCTTTCAGGAAGAACGGTTCAGGCATGAGTTCGATCGGATCCGCAAACAGCGGGACGAGTTCCAGGACGCGATCGTACAGGAGTTGCTGAAGAAACTGAAGCAGTGGCAGGAGGAGCAGGATCCAGTGAAGGGCATACTACCAGAGAACATACTGCCATGAGCGCCCAGAAGGAGGACCTCTACAAACACACCGATGGGCGCGAGCTGCATGTGTATGCACGTGCCAATCCCCTGCTCGATGTAGTGTGGTGCCACACGGGAACACCATCACCCAAAGCATCGGAGAACGATGACTTCGTTGGGTTCACTTCCGCCGGACATACTCTGCGCGTGGAGCAGATGGACAAGGGGGCGTGGTGGTGGCAGGTCTACACCTTGACGAATGTGGAGTTGAATCCAGGCGGTACCGCTGCGTCGAGCAAGGAGCGAGCGTTCGACATGGCCGAACTGGCCTGCTGGTGCTTTGAACGCGCCTGTCGGGAATGTGCGGCATTGTTGGGCGTTGCGGCAGAGCCGCCGGGCCAACCGCTTCAAGTCCTCCGCGAAGACGCGTCCGGGCTATCCGCTCCTGTCCCTAACGCGAACAGCTCCTTGGTGGTTGGTGGACCGGATGGCCAGGGTGGTCCTGCGGAGCATGTCCACCTGAGCGCTGTGTTGGAGCTGTACGCCGACCGGTCGGGTTCACCGGGGCACGACGGGTATGTGTTCGCTCAGCTGGCGGACCGGGCGAAGGCGCTGGAGCAAGAGAACCAGGCCCTGCGCGAGGTGGGCGATCGCGTGTACGAAAGTGCCAAGGCCCTTGGCAACGCGAACAAGGCGCGACGGGCGTGGGAGGAACTGCGTCCCGAGCATAGTTATCGGTGGCAGGAGGAACTGGAGGCGATCGGCAATACCGAACGTGCGCGCAAAGTCCAAAGCGATTTTGCGCACAAGGCTGCGATCATGGAGGCCGGCGGCGACGAAGGTTTTGGCCGTTGGATAAAGCGTGACAAGGTGCTGATGGACCTTGGTGCCGTTCGCACCCGTGAAGATGACTGCGACATGTACCGGTTGGGCGTAGCGGTCACGAACGACAAGGTGATGGGCACCATGAGCGACGAGGAATTCGCCCCGTGCCTGGCACTGTTCCAACGCGAGGCCGAACGCCTGAAGGGCCTGGAGGAAAAGGCAGCACTGGAGGTGGCACGTTCGCCCCAGCTCAGCGTGCTGGATTTCATGACGCAGCTGAAGGAGTGGCTGGCCAAGCCGGGGAACGTGGAGATCGTGGATGACCATGTGCGGGCAACACACCTGTTCAAGGACCTGGAGGACCGGTTGACCGCCGTTGCCGGCACGCGCCTGGGACCTCCCTTGGGATACTTCATGAAGGCAGGCGGCAAGTGGTGGCTGGCCGAAGTGGATGGCGGCAACCTAGTAGGCTATGATGTAACGCCCTTGGGCAAGTTGCATACGCTGCACATCCACCGCGATAGCGTGGATCAACTGGTGATACTGGACAACGAACGATGAGCACGAAGAAATTCTCCCTAGGCAAGGTCCTTTCCATCACCACCGGCCGCCTGGTGAGTGAGAACCACATCGATGGGGTGTACGAGATCCTGAACCACATGACCGGGCAGAGCCTGTTCACGCACCAGCTGGGCATGGCGATGGAGAAGTGCAAGCCTGTTCTGTTGCAGGCCTTTCCTGAGCTCGCACTCGCCGACCTGCGATCGTCGAATGACAGTCTCGATACATGGATCGCCAAGGACAGCACGCAACAGAAGACCGAGGCGATCAAGATGTGGCTTGTGGAGTTGCGGCAGCTGAACCCGACCATCCGGGCGGAATACGATGTGCCCACGCTGGAGAACTGGGAGTACAGCGATCCCATCCAGAGCGCCATCGATATGGTGGGGGCGGATCGGGTGCTTGCTGTGCAGATGGGTAACGGACCAAGTAAATCAGCGCAGCGATGATCACGAAGCACTACCCTTTCAAATGCCGGATCTGGGGCGATGAGTACGGCGACGGCAGGTTCGCAATGCACTACCCGGAAAGCAGTTCCTTCCACATCACCCAGGAAGGTCGTGTCTTCTCCTGCAGTGCAGGTGATGCTTGGGGTATACCAGGTAGCGTCGACGAGCATGACAAGATGATCGCGCTGCTGTTCATCGGCCTGCAGGACAAGAACAAGAAGGACCTGTACGACGGTGATGTCGTGGACGTGGTGATCGACGGAACGCCGGATCGTTGCATCATCATGTGGCAGCAGGACCGCATGCGCTTCGGCCTGCAGTATCTGACCGGCGAACGGGAAGAAGACAGCTGGGCCTTCACCCCGGACAACGACTTCACGCTCGTGGGCAACATCTACGAGAACCCTGAACTTCTGAAAGCGTGAGCGAGCTGCGCCTGATCGATCCCGATGCCATGGTGCTGATCTCTTTCGGGATGCACTACGACCGGCTGGACCATGACTTCCGCCGGAAGACGTTCACCGACCCGATGGCGGTGCAGTCGTTCGTGGTGGGGCCGGTGCGTCGCTACCAGGACAATTGGGCCGACACCGGTGAGCTCGCAGCCCACGTGTATTTCGATACCGTCGCAGCGGTTTACGACCGCATCGAGTATATGTGCGCCGGGCAGGTACGGCGGATCATGTTGAACGATCTGAAGCTGTGAGCATGAGCTACGATCCTCCCCCTCCGAGGAACAATGCCTTTCCCGCCAAGCGGATGGCCCAGGTGCAGCACCCGCGGAGTATTCGGTGGCCGCACGACTTCAGTGTAGCCCAAGGCTTTGCCAATGCCATGGAGCGCACGCTGGACCTGTTGGATGACCTTGACCTGGCGTTGGAGGACCCCAGCAAATGCAGGAAGCTCATCGAGGATTTTCGAGAGCGGCAATACGTAGCACCCCCAGTAAGATCATGAGCACCCACAACGGCCATTTCATAGATGCTGCAGTATGCACGGAATGTCATTGTGTGGCATCACGTGATGCTATGCATCCGGCCCAGCCCTGCCCTGCTTGTGGCGGCAAAGTGAAGGACGGATTCTCCATTCGCAAGGTCCCGTTGAGCGGGTTCTGGAACCGGTATTACATGCGATCAACGCTACGGGTGGCCACGTTGCGGTCCATTGAGACTGACCATCCATCCTTGTCGTGGTCGGATGTGCAGGAGTTGATCAAGAAGGTGAAATTGAAATACGGGGTCCAGCAATGAACGTACACGTAAACCATTCAGTTGCCTCAGGCTGCTCGCACCGCTGCGCGCCTGCGCGCTGGAGCAACCTTCAGCTATGAGCACCGGCATCCAATGGACGGACGAGACGTGGAACCCGATCCGCGCGCGGAACAAGGAGACCGGGCGCGTGGGGCACTTCTGTGAGAAGGTGGATGCCGCCTGCAAGAACTGCTACGCCGAGGCCTTGCAGGCGCGCTACTTCGGCAACCCGATCCATTACGGGCCCGGTGATCGGGACAAGGTGGAGCTCTTCCTGGACGAACGCGTTCTGATGCAACCCTTCCACTGGAAGCGGCCGCGCATGGTGTTCCCCTGCAGCATGACGGACCTCTTCGGCGAATGGGTGCCGCGCCATTGGATCGATCGCATCATGGCGGTGATGGCGTTGACGCCACGGCACACCTACCAGGTGCTGACCAAAAGGGCGAAGGGCATGGCGGAGTATTTCAATGATCTGGTGCTGATCAGTATGGTGCCCGAAGAATATGCCGTGCGCACGTGGAGGATCATGAAGGAGATGCGCAAGCTGGGCGGCAGTGTGGAGACCATGGTACCCTGGCCATTGCCCCACCTGTGGCTTGGCGCCAGTGCCGGCACGCAGAAGGGGCTGGAGATGCAGCTGCCGGGGTTGCTCCGCTGTCCCGCAGCTGTCCGTTGGCTGAGCGTGGAGCCCATGCTCGAGCGCGTGACCCCGACCGCATTGCCCGACTATTGCAACGAACCCGGCTGGAAGTTCGATGCTTTCCGCTACCACCGCTACCACTCGGCCGTTCCCTCAGGTCCTCGAAAGGAGGAATGGATCAATGCGCCTGGCCATCCGGTAATCCATTGGGTGGTGTGTGGCGGCGAGAGCGGTCACGGGTACCGTGCCCTGGACGAGGACAACGTGCGCGACCTGCGCGACCAGTGCGTTGATGCCGGCGTGGCCTTCTACTACAAGCAGAAGGGCGGCCATACACCTAAGGCTGGCGGGCGCTTGCTGGATGGGCGGGAGTGGAATGAAATGCCTGTACTACGTCCGCAGATCTCGCAGGACCTGTCCCGCAGTGGCGGGATGGCGGTCGCCACCAATCCATGAAGCCATGGCACAGATCAAACCAATAGAAGAGCATTTTGAGAAGTCGGATACCATCCGAGCGCAACACCTGCTTTGGGAGGATGTACTGAAGCAGCGCCCTGACCTGAAAGGCATGAGGTACAAAATGGGGTTCTACATGTTGCTGGACAAAAACCCTTGGGGTGCTGTTCGTGGCAAGGATGCGAGGGGAGATTATGGATTGGGCCTTCGCTTCGTTCCGTAGCTACCATGAAGATCGAACTGACACCGGAAGCACAAGCAAAGGACCTTGTCCTGGAAGAACTGCGTACGTCGATCGGTAAAACGGAGACGTTCATGATCGGGACCCGGCGCCGGATCAAGAAGTGCAAGATCCTGGACGTACGCCTGTCGAGGACGGCCTTCGCTTTCGACTTCAAGAGCAACCCAGCGAGCGTGAGCAGTGCTTATGAATGGCGGCTGGAGGAAATCAGTACCGGGAAGCGGTTCTGGAGCCCGCCGTTCAGCGCGAAGCTGAAGGCGCCGACCACCGCTGAGTAAGCATGAGGCGCTCCCCTACTCCGCACCTGACGCGCAAGCGTGTGGCGCCGCATCCGGGATACCGGTGGCGGTGGTACGAGCTGGAGGATGGGACGGATGTGCGGGTGAAGGAGTTCGCGTGGACGCCGAAGAACAAGGTGTTCGCGCAGCACCGGGAGCGCCGGCGATTGGGGTTCAATCGTGCCGACTATGCCGCCTTCCTGCTGGAACGGGCACGGCTGGAGCGGATCGCCTGGGAGAAGTTCGTGGTCGATCTGGAGGACTTTGCGATGACGATCCCGGACCGGCCCCGGACCGCCAGTGTGATAATGGCATCACCCACTGTGCTGGATGAACTGGAACGGTCATTCAAGCGATCGTAGATGCCGCTCCTGGATGATGTGGCCGTGACAGGGCAAACCACATCATCCATGAGCGACAAGACCTACATCGGAACCGGCTGGCAGAAGGACGGATCGTATTACATCACCATCGAGCTGGACGTGAACGCCTTGCTGGCCCTGGCCAAAGTGAACAAGCACGGGAAGAGCATCGTGCGGGCCACGCTGGCGAAGCGCTTGAAGCCAAGCGTCCTTGGAACGCACACGATCTATGTGCAACCCGAGCGCGACCTTGAAGACAAGGAGCAGGCAGAGCATGGCCGAATTGCCGACCTGCAGGAGATCGAGGTCCGGGCCCACGACCTGGCCGGTTAGGGCCACTCCCGGGGCATGGCACTCCCCTGCCGTGCCCTGGGAGCCGACCGGCGTGCCTTGGCGGGTGGCGCCGGTGGCGTTCTTTGGTCGTGTTGAACATCTACTTTTGAAAGGTCATGGCAAAGGAGAAGGGCGTTGAGTTCACCTTTTCGTTCGCGGGCTGGGACTTTGGTGCCGGTCGACCGCAGCTCGGTATCAAGGCATTGGTGAGTGAATTATTGGCCCATCACGACCAAGCCCAGGAACAGACCATCGATATCCCGCACGAGGTGGTGGAGGATAAGGCCCTCCCCGCTCCTGCCAACCAAGAACCCGAGCAACCATGCGAGTGAAATTCCGTGCGGAGTGTGTGAAGGATGTGTTGCTGGTGACGCATGTGCTCACGGCTACCGAGCGCGCCACGATCGAAGTGGAGATGTTGGTTTCCGCCTACGACCCTCAGGCGCCGGAACTCACGATCGATCTGACCACTACGACCATCGACGAGCTGCGCAATGTGATGCGTGCCGTGGAGGATGGCCACATGATGGTGGAGACGCTGAAGCCCGAGGCGGAGTATGATGGGTTGATGGACATGCTGATCGTACGGGACATGGGGATCCCGCCTACGCTGGTGAGCCCCGCTACTTCGCTGAAGGACCTGCAGGCGAAGTATCCGTTCCCGGCGGAGGACATCAAGCAGATCCACGATACACTGGAGCGGCAGACACCGGGCAACGGCATACCCGGTGCGCGCAAGGTGCTGAACCGTGCGATGAAGCGGAATACCGATCCGATGGATGAACTGACGGTGGAGTTGCTGTGAACATGGAGAACACGAAGCAGGTCGAAGTAATGAACTGGCTGAAGCAACACGCTTCAGAGGTCTCGTACAACAGCAGTATCGCCGCGAGCGCAGGCAAGCAGCTAGACGTGGTCTTCAACGTACAGGGAGACCATTACTCGATCCCGCTTTCCGTGTTGGATGAAGGTGTGCCGGCCGTGAAAGCGCACTTGGAAAAGCAGATCCTCAAAGGCATGGCCGACAAGGCGGAGTTGCACGAGCTCGCCGCCGCAAACCTGCGTCAGGCGATCGCCAAAGGGATAGCATGGCGGGAATGAACGACATCGGCACCTTCCAGTCGAAGAGCGATCACCGTCCGCTCGAACTGCCGGACTATGATGCGATCCCCACCTGGCTGCTGAAACGCCACGCGTGGTATTGCGAGTTGGTGATCCGCAGCAAGGCTGCCGAGATCCTTGGGCGCCAGGTGGCTGATGCGGAGCTTGCCAAGTATGTGAGCCGTGTGCTCACACCTGATGGCAAGGAGCATTACTGTTGGTGGAGAATGGACTGGACGTTGCTCTCCTTCCGCCCGGTGGATCCGTACCGGCCCATCCAGGACCAGGACCCGAACAAGATCTCCTTCTATGACTACTGGGTCTGAAGCGCACATCATCGGTACGTTCCCCAATGGCGATCCCTGGCCGCAGTGGGCGTGGGATGACTTCAACCTATACGGCTGCGTGTGCTTCGACGAGAAGAACCAGCGGATCGATCCGCTGAGCGTACCTTCGGAGTGATGAGCAAAGACGAGATCATGGGACTTTTCATTGCCCTGTGCGGGGATGCCCGAACGCGGTTCGAGGTGCGGGGAATCGCCATGGCTGGACGTGCGCACGAAGGCTTCTGGATCGGCACCGACCGAGCTTGGCGAAGTGCGACCATTCGCACACCGAACGGTGATGAGTTCACAATGACCCTAACCGATCTTCCTGGCCAATACCAGCTTGGTGCAGGCGGGGATTTGTTCCCGTTAACAGCAGACGAGTATGGTCCCCTTCGTCGCGCCTTTGATCGCGGGAACGGGCAGCGTGATGTGGCCAAGGTGGATGATGTCCGCCAGATGCTCGGTTTGTAAACAACGTTGCCATTATCTTCGAAGACATGATCACCGCCCGTTTCTCAATCAACCTGAAGTGTCCTTCCGATGAATTGAGCTTAGACAAAGAACTGAGCTTGGCATTCGTACCGGTCGCGGGAATGTTCTACAACCATCATGGTTACGGTGGCCCGGTGCGTATAAGCGAGGTGACCATTGCCGAAGATGGCAGCCGTGTTGGTGTTGACCTGGAAGTGATCACCCTGCAGGACCAAGCCAAGTTCGATGAGGTCCTGGACGACTTCCGCGAGCGCGGCTGGAAGGATTGATCGTATACTGTGGATCCGGCCTTGACGTGAAGGCCGTCGATCGATGCGCCCTACTCCCCGATTTCGTGTTGGCCAGGTGGTGAGCTCCTATGGGTTCGGCTGGTTCACCGTGGAGAAGGTCTACTGGGACGATGGGTATTTCTACGACCTCCGCGAACAGCTGAGCCCCAAGCTGCTGAAGATGACGCATCCGGAGGTGAAGCATGAGGTGCCGGAGAAGTATGTGCGGGAGATCGCTGCACAAGTCGATCAGTGACCGAGTGGCTTCCATATGCGTGTGCCCGGGCGGGGCAAACACACGCCCATGGAAGCCCAGCCTCTGCAGTCGAACAACGGAACACAGGTACCGGCCTTGCGGCCTTTCCCGATCAAGGATGCGCTCCTGGATCGGGTGTTCAGCCACGGGGTGGCCAGCTTATCGGATGTGGAAATACTGGCCCTGCTGATCCGCAGTGGTGATGCGCAGATGACGGCCTTGGATGTGGCGCACAACGTGGCGCTGCGCTGCGATAACAGCTTGCTTTCGCTGGCGAAGTACACCCCGTGGGAGCTGGCAGCAATGCCGGGTATGGGGCGGAGCAAAGCGGCGATGATCACCGTGGCCATGGAGCTCGGGCGCCGGCGTGCGGGGAT
>DEQO01000117.1 GCA_002360495.1 Flavobacteriales bacterium UBA3364 | reverse complement strand
CACTTTCACCCGGCGAGGTGAGTGCTGAATTGGCCAACGCGCAGGCAAAGCTCGCGACTTACGAAAGTGCGCTGGACGCGTATCTGGGCGAGATCGACCAGGGACAGACCCAGGACCTGATCGGCTATATGGAAGCAAATCCCAACCACCCCAGTTGGGCCGTGCGTGACCAATTGCTTCTGGCCCAGCCCTTGAGCGACACGGTAATGCTCAATATGTTGCACCATGCGGACTATCTGGATCCGTGGCACATCACCCAGGTCCTTGTAGCGAACAGTCCACTGAAGGAGATCATCTGGCAAGAGATCGAGAAGTACGAGGTACTGCCTGCCCATTTCATCAACATCCTTGAGGACTACGATGAAGGTGTAAGCGTCAAAAGCCTGTTGGAAACCGAGCTTGCGCTGCGCAGTTCTGAAAAGAGCCGCAGCATCCACCGCCTGGTGCAGGCCATGGAGAAGGATAGCACTACGGTCGGTAAACTGGATTCGCTCGCAGCGATCTATGCGGATGAACCCTTCAAGGCAGGCCTTAAAGAACTGTACTGGACCTATTTGATGAACGGCCGGTTCGCGGAAGCTGAAGATCCGGAAAGTGATCTCGCCAGTGATCCGGACAAGTCGCACCTGGTCCTCTTGGGCTCGCGCTTACGCGCAGTCCATGGCCGCTGGGAAGCCTTTGGTACCTCAGAAGTCGAGGACATCACCAGTGATGCGTTCGAGCACGCCCCACATACCGGTGCAATATCCTGGGCTGCTCTTCTGGCCCTGCACAAGCTGGATTCGCTACCCACTCCCGACTTACCAGCTCTGGAGAAATCGCGAAGCGCAGTGCCCAGGCACCGGTTAGCCAGTTCAGTCGCACCACCAGCGATAGCCGTATTCCCCAATCCCGCCCAAGACCTGGCCCATGTCACCTACCCCCACGAGGTAAAACGTGGCTGGCTGGAGTTGGTTGACGGGCAAGGAAAGCTGCTTTCCCGTCGTTCACTGGAAGCCCACCCATCCTTTATTGAGTTGAACCTGCTTGACTTGGCGAATGGCTTATATAGGATCAGGATCAGGGATGGTGGCACGGTGATCGGCAGCACCAATTTCACAATCGCCCGATAGATGAAGCGGGGCTGGCTCTCGTGTGCAGGATCGATCAGCGCTTGTTTGGCAATAGCCCAAGTCGGCTTTGTCAAGCAATACAGTATGGAACAGAATGGCTTAGGTGCGCGAGGCGCTGCGATATGCGAAGTACCGGGTGGTTACTTGCTCTTCTGCGACCAGATCACGGACGATGGCAATTTCCAGACGCACGCCATGGTGCGCCGTTTGGATGAATTCGGCGAAGTGCTTTCCGTGCGGGACTTTCTTTCCGAAAGTGCGCGGCACTCGAACCATGGTATCGTAGACCCTGTCCAACGAACTGCATCAGGCATGATCGCCGTTCCGGTGATCGACGATTCAACTGGTTTCGACCGTAACGTGTCGATCTTGATGTGCAATGATCTTGGAGATACTGTGATCACCTACCGCCCGATCCAATGCAACCCTATGGATTCGGTCGTTGTAACCATGCGCGGGATGCGAGCAACTTCTGGTGGGGGGTTCCTTGTGGTTGGTTCCATCGACAGCACGCTGCAAGGACAAGGCACTCGCGCGCTTCTTTCGCGAATTGACCCGCAAGGAGAACTTATCCGCGCAACAGACTATGGTTCCCCTGATCAGCTATTCGCCGGGGTAGGCGCAGAGCCCTATCTCGAAGATGGCGCGGTGATCTTCGGTTATCGCCTTGCCCCTGGCATCGATGACATGAATTTCTTGATCCGCGTGAATGGCGTAGGTGAAGAGCTGTGGCGACGCTTCATGGGATCCGAAGCTGGTGCCAGTTATGGATCGGTCAAGGTCTCACCGGACGGCAACATCGTCACCTGGTGTCGGTATGATGAGGATGGAGAAGACAACTACTGGGAAACCGTCCTTTGCAAATGGGATCCGGATGGAGGGTTGATCTGGCAAAAACGGGCCAACCATGGGTACCAGACCAGCACCTTCGATATGGAAGTCTTGGACGATGGTACGTTTATTGCGACCGTTACAGTCGACGAAAAAGGGCTGCTCTGCAAATACTCGGCCGATGGCGACAGTTTGTGGACCCGCACACACACCGTTTTCTCCAATACGGCCTACCATATTCTGTGGGATGTGGAGCCCACAAGTGATGGGGGCTTTGTTGCGTGTGGCGAAGTCATTCAAAGTGGGGAAGATCCACAGCCAGGGCTGGCGACTATCTGGATGATCAAGACCGATGCTTTGGGCTGCGTGGTACCGGGCTGCCAGAACGTGGGTGTGCAGGAATATGTGTTGGACCTGACGGAACAGTTGCAACTAAGCCCCAACCCGGCCAGTGATAAGGTGCAGGTGCGGCTGCCGCTACCGGAGCAGATCACTTGGCGAGGTGCGGTGCAAGCCGTGGTGCAGGATGCACGCGGTGCTGAGGTGCTGCGTATGCCATTGACCACCAGCCAGGATCTGATCGCCGGTGATCTGGACGTATCCGGCCTCTGCGCAGGTACCTATCATGTGCATGTGGTGGGCAACAACCGTTGGTTGGCGGGCGGGAAGGTGGTTGTGGCGCACTGAGTTCGAACTGAATTGCGATCCGACCCACCCGGAAGCAAACCGCTCAACTCAACCCACTGATCACCCCGTTGACATCGATGTCCATTCCCTCCGCAGCGGGGGTTTCGGGCAAGCCCGGCATGCGCATGATCTCCCCGCAGATCGGGACCACGAAACCTGCGCCCGCGCTGATCTCGATGTCGCGCACGGTGATGCGGAAACCGGTGGGCGCTGCACGCAGGTCCTTGCTGTCGCTGAAGCTGTACTGCGTCTTCGCCATGCAGATGGGCACACCACTGAGGCCGAGCTTTTCGATCCGGCGCAAGGCGGTCTCAGCATCGCCACTGTAATCCACACCATCGGCACGGTAGATCTCCTTTGCGATGATGTCTATCTTCTGCTTGATGGAAAGCTGTAGATCATACAGCGGCTTGAAATTGCTTGCGCCACTGTCCGCCACGCGCACCACGGCATGCGCCAGTTCGGTCATGCCGTCGCCGCCCTTCGCGAAGCCTTGTGCCAGCACCGCTTCCGCACCGCGCTCCTTGCAATAGGCCTTGATCATATCGATCTCCTCGGGTGTATCCGTGGGGAAATGGTTGATGGCCACCACCGCCTTCACACCGAACTTGGCGATGTTCTCGATGTGACGGCCCAGGTTGGCGAGACCCACCTTCAGCTTTTCCGGTGCTGCAGTGTTCACCTCCTTCACGTCCACACCACCGTGGTAACGCAACGCACGCACGGTGGCCACGATCACGGCCGCACTAGGTCTCAGGCCCGCTGCGCGGCACTTGATGTCGAAGAACTTCTCCGCGCCGAGGTCGGCTCCGAAGCCGGCTTCCGTGACCACGTAGTCGCCAAGGCTCATCCCCATCTTGGTAGCGAGCACACTGTTCACACCTTGTGCGATGTTGGCGAAGGGTCCACCGTGCAGGATGGCAGGATTGCCTTCCAGTGTTTGCACCAGGTTGGGCATGATGGCCTGCTTCAGCAGCAGCGCCATGGCACCTTGTGCGTTGAGGTCCCGCGCATACACGGGTGTACGGTCGAAGCGTTGGCCCACGTAGATATTGCCGAAGCGCTCCTTCAGGTCATCGATGCCGGTGGCCAGGCAGAGGATCGCCATCACTTCACTGGCGGGTGTGATGTTGAACCCGTCCTGGCGCGGGATCCCATTGCCGGTTCCGCCGAGGCCGATGGTGATATCGCGCAGCGAACGATCGTTCATGTCCATCACGCGCTTCCAGGCGATGGTACGCGGATCGATGTTGAGCGTGCGCTTCCGGTTCTGCAGGTTGTTGTCGATGAGGGCTGCGAGCAGGTTGTTCGCCTTCTCGATCGCCGCGAAGTCACCGGTGAAGTGGAGGTTGATGTCCTCCATGGGCACCACCTGGGCATAACCACCTCCTGCGGCGCCACCTTTCATACCGAAGACCGGACCGAGGCTGGGCTCGCGCAGGACGACCACGCTCTTCTTGCCGATCTTGCTCAGCCCTTCATGCAGACCGATGCTGGTGGTGGTCTTGCCTTCTCCCGCAGGTGTGGGTGAAAGCGCGGTCACCAGGACCAACTTGCTCTTGGCAACACGCGCTTCATCGATCAGGTCAAGCGGCAGCTTGGCCTTGGTGCGGCCGTACGGTTCGATCTTCTCGGGATCGATGCCGAGGTTCTTCGCGATGGCAGCGATGGGTTTGAGTTGCGCCTTCTGCGCGATCTCGAGGTCGGAGGGGAAACTCATTCGATGATGGAATAAGCCGCAAAGGCGCTAAGGCGCAAGGAACGGCATTTTGGGTTGATGCAAGCCAGGGTGGGGTTTGCTGCGATCATGGGCGCACCTCTTCAGGCAGACCGTTCACAACGCGACGAACCCCTCGTTTCAATAGTACTTCGTTGAAGTTGATGAGCAGGCCAAGACGCTTACCGCTCAACTTTAAATAGGTCAGCAGTTGCGCGAAATGGACCTCATGGACAGCCTCGGTCGCCTTCACTTCGACCACGACCACATCCTCCACCACAAGGTCCATTCGGAAGCCGAATTCCAGGCGTTCCTCTTTATACATCACTGGCAGCGCCACCTGTTGTTCGCAGCGTATCCCGGCCTTCCGCAGTTCAAGTGCGATACAATGCTCGTAGACCGATTCAAGCAATCCCGGGCCCAATTCGCGATGAACGGCCAAAGCTGCTTCGACAACATGCTTGCTGACCTCATTCTCCGACATGCCACGAAACTAGCCGGAACCGGGATACATGGTGCGTGGCAACACACAACACGAAGCACCTCTTCTTTGCGCCTTAGCGCCTTTG
>DEQO01000060.1 GCA_002360495.1 Flavobacteriales bacterium UBA3364 | reverse complement strand
TGATAGCATGCGGTGGAGCCACATCGCGCAGCTCCACAAGCACCCAATAAGCGATGGCGTTCGGTCCGGTCACTGCGAGTACACCGGCCTCGATCTGTTCACCGCCGCCACCGGCAACGTGCGCGAAACCGAGCCCCGTATACGGTTCGGTAGTGGGTATGAGGGAGGCCACGCGTAGGTCGTCAAGCATGGCACCATCCGCTACAACATAGGGGCCTTCGAGCCAGACCTTGGGGCTCAGGGCAACGATACTGGGTACCTGTAGACACCCACCAACGATGCGCTTGCGCACATTGTTCGCATCCTTGTTCACCACATCGGTGATGGAAGCGATGCAGACACTGGCACCCGTCAAGGCCAGGTAGTGTATCCTGCAAAGCGCGACCGGACTGGTGTTCTTGACCAGGGAACTGTCGATATAGGACATCCCGATCACCTTGGTTCCGCCGAGCGACGTGTTCATGGAGATCTCGTCGACCGGACTGCCTTCAAGGTTCGGTGCGAGGTTCTCCACGCTTTGGATGGTCAGCCCCCCCATGGTGAACTCGTAGCCGAGCACGCGGCAGGTGGGGTTCTTGATCATCACATCCACGGTCTTGTTCACCACGTCCAGATTGGCGAGGCTCAACTCCACGCTGTCAATGGTACTGAGGAACCCGCGCGGGAACTCGCACCATGGATGATAGTGCGCCAGGTGGTTGGGGATGGATGTATCGTGCCCGTGTTGTTGATTGTAGCAGTTCGCCATCAACGCGGCGTCCGTCACGGTAATGGCATTGTCACCGTTCAGGTCGTTGCAGGTGGTGGGGGAGATATCGTTGCCCAGGATCCGCTGGACATATTGCTGCGCATCCACGGCTGTCTGGTTGGCGTCGTTGTTCAGGTCGCCACGCTTGGTGGGCCCGTTGCACACACCGTTGCAGTCCATACGTGCATCGCCATTGGTCACACCCAGGCAATCGGTATAAGGGGGGCATGTCGGGAGCACGGAGAACCCCGCGTCCGTCAGGCGAATGCACACCTGCGCGAAGTTGTTGGTGTAGTCCGTCTCGGGGCGTCCCAATGCATCCGGTGCCCGTTGCCAATTGGTGCGGAGCACCAGGGTATAGTCTCCGGGTGCCACACCGGTGAGATCGACCCAGTTGCAGGTGGTGCCGGACCCGTAGATATCATAGCACCCTTTGCTGATCCCCATATTGCTGCAGCCGAACTGACCACTGAAACCGGGATTGCAACCCACATCGATCACGCAGAAGCCGTTCTTGAAACCCACTGGGGTGGCGTTGCCCGCCTGGTCGAAGAGGATGTAATCCGCATACCCCGCATAGTGCGGGTGTCCGTGGCAGTTGTTCGTGTTGAACATGCCGGGTTGCGTGTTATTGTTCCCGATATAGTAATCGGTGGTACCGATGTTGTCGATCCGGGTCGTGAACCGCAGAAGCCGCCGCATCCCCAATCCGCGTGTGCAGCCTTCAACAGGGGCACAAGGATCGGTGATGTTCAGGCTCTGCATCACCAAACTGCTCTGCAACGCGGCTTGGTTCATCGTAAGGTCCGGACCGTCCGGACACTCCGGGCTCCCGAACGCGATGCAACAACCCGCGCATGGGACCGTTGCCAGGGGGTCGTAGTTGCAGGAGGCCGCGTTCATGCACCCGGTGATCGGTCCGTTGTAGACGATGGAAACGGTCACGGCATCACCGCAGGATCCAGCATTGTCGCCGACCCGGAGGTGGTGGACTACACCACCGGGCATGACCGCGTTCACCACCGCTTGTAAACCGCAGCCACCGTTATTGTCATCCCCGAACGTGGCACCTTCGATGCCATCGTTCAACACGACTTGTCCGCACGCCATGTCATACAACCACAGACGCGTGTCGCACGTATTGGTTCCGCATGTACTGATGGTATAGGAACCTGTCTGGGGTGGGGTGAAATCGTACCACTGCTCGACATCCGTTGTGGTGAAGGTCGCCAAGGTCACGGGGAACGTGGTACCTACGGGACCCAAGGAAAGTGGGAGTGCGTTGGAACACGCGAACCCCTGCGGACAATTGAAGGTCGTTTCCTCGAAGTAGCCGTACGTGCCGCCGGCGCGGATGAGCGCGCCATCGAAGTAGAGCCAGTAACCACCATAGCCATAGCTCGGGTGATTGATCCCGTCGCCGGCGGTGTCGTTCATACGGAACACCAGGCACGTCCCTTGCGGAACGCAAAGCGATGTACCTGTCCGGTTCGTGGTCTGGTTGCCGCTCGCCAGCGTGGCACCCGTGCTACCGTTCTTCAACGTCCAGGTGGTCTCCTGCGGGTAGTTGTCGCTGATGATGTCGATCCGCACACGCTTTTGGCCAGCAGGGCAGCTGTAGTCACACGTCCCATTGTTGATGTTCACGGCCGAGCTGTAGTTCGATGCCGTCGGCTCGTTGCAACCGATCACCGCGTTCAAATTGCCCACGAAGACATCGTCCAACCCGATATCGCTCAATACTCCCGAGCCGGTGACCGCCCGGAAGCGGACGCGCAGGTTGTCCTCTCCGACGTACGGTGCCAGATTCAGCCAACCCTGTTTCCACCGGAGCCCTTGATCACCGCTGATCGTCCAAACGTTGGGGACCACGATCCCATCCACGAAAAGGTCGACCGCCAAGGTGCCTTGCTGGGCGCCATGCATGTGGTACCAGAAGGTGAGGTACGGACTGCTGAGCGCGGTCAGGTTGAAGCAGGGCGATTGCAGGATGGCCGACTTGTTCGGGGTATTGCCCGCAGCAGCAGCACTGGTGTACATGTACTTACCAGAGGTATTGCTCGATGTATGGTCACCGATGGGACCGGTGTTCGCGGTGGGGGTGCCGTTCACGTCCACCCACCAATCCAGGTCATCGCCGGTCTCGTTCGTCCAATTGTTGATCAAGGTACCAGGCGTACCCACAGGGTCCGCCACCGTGAAGCCGGTAAAGGCTTCGTTCATCGGAAAAGCCGTGATACACTGCGCTCGCGACACGATCGCGACAAGGACCAAAAGGGCACCTAGGGTAATTTTCTGGAGCATCGTTCGGAGCAGGTTTGAGGGGCAAATTAGCCGATGTGCACCCTTCACCCAAACCCGGCAGCGGTGACGGATCGGGATCTTACCGTGCCAGGTCTTGGTGCTCCGTTATCTTCACCCCCAGAACCAGCACACCATGGCCCACGGATTGTTGAAAGGGAAGCGCGGCATCATCAGCGGTGCCTTGAACGAACAGAGCATCGCCTGGAAGGTGGCCGAACTGGCCCACGCGGAGGGAGCATCGATCGTGTTGACCAACGCACCCGTGGCCATGCGCATGGGCGAGATCAACAAGCTCGCCGAGGCCATCAAAGCTCCCGTGATCGGTGCCGATGCCACCAAGGACGAGGACCTGGAGAAACTCTTCACCGAAAGCAAGCAACACCTGGGGGGGCAGATCGATTTCGTGCTCCACAGCATTGGTATGAGCCCCAACGTGCGGAAAGGCAGGACCTATGATGACCTGAACTACGAGTGGTACAAGCAGACGCTGGACATCAGCGCCATGAGCTTCCACCGCATGTTGCAGGCTTCGAAGAAGACGGATTCCCTCGCGGAATGGAGCAGTGTGGTGGCGCTCAGCTACATCGCCGCCCAACGCGTTTTCCCCGGCTACGGCGACATGGCCGACGCCAAGGCCCTGTTGGAAAGTATCGGCCGCTCATGGGGCTACTACCTCGGAATGGAGAAGAAGGTCCGCGTGAACACCGTGAGCCAATCGCCGACCATGACAACGGCTGGCTCAGGGATCAAGGGGTTCGGTGGGTTCTATGGTTTCGCCCAGGAGATGAGCCCGTTGGGCAACGCTTCCGCCGAGGCGTGTGCCAACTACTGCATCACGCTCTTCAGCGACCTGACCAAGTATGTCACCATGCAGAACCTCTTCCACGACGGTGGGTTCAGCAGCAGCGGGGTCACTCCGCAGGTGATGGCGCACTTCTCGAAAGAGGAGTAGTATTGGCGTAGGAGACGCCTGATCCGCAGCCTGGTGCGGACTTCAGGATCATACGATCCTGCGCACGATCCGTTCCCACGGATCTGGAAATCGGCCCCGTGTGGTAGTAGGTTCAAACCGATCACCTCAGGTGGTGGTGGAGTAATTCGTCGTGCCTGCCGATCAAATAGTCTCCCGCGCTCTTGGCGGTGCTTACACACCCGCTTTTGTGGCCATCCGAAGAACGGAGACCGCTGTAACCCGGTTCGGCCCTATTTTCGCTTCCCACTCTTCATGCAGACACTTCGTACGCTCTCCATCGCACTGCTTCTTCTTTGTTCGGCCCTGTGTGCGGTACGGGCCCAGGGTGGTAAGGCCTTTTTGAAGGAGGGTGACGCCTTCCGCAAGGACGGCGAACTGGAGAAGGCGTTGGAGAAATACGACCTCGCCGTATCGGTAGACCCCAATCTGATCAAGGCGTTCCAGGCACGGGCCGAGGTGAACGAACTGTTGGGCAAGAAGCTGGCCGTGGCACAGGACCGCAGGACCATCGCCATGCTCGAACCGCGCGAAGCCTCCTTCGCAACGGCTGCGGCCAAAGCGTTCATGGAGCTGGATAGTGCGGCAACCGCGCGTGCGCTCTGTGACATGGCCTTATTGGCGGACGACAAGCACATGGATGCGCTGCAGACCAAGACCCGCGCCTGTCTCGCCCTGGGCGATTTGGATGGTGCTGCGAAGGCTTCCGATGCGGCCCTGGACCTCAAAGGCACGACGGATACCTATTTCCTGCATGGCTTGGTGCGTTATGCAATGCACGACTACAAGGTGGCCGAGGCCGACCTGGACCGCGTGATCGAATGGAACCACATGTACGAACCCGCCTATGTGGCCCAGGCCGAGGTGCAGTTGAAGCTGTACGAACAGTACTCCGGACCCACCATGCAGATGCGCACCTTGGAGAAGGCCATCGAGAAGTGTACCGTGGCCATGGACCTCAATCCCCAGAGCACCGACGCCCTCTTCACGCGGAGCAAGGCCTACGCCTACCAGAAGGAATATGCCAAGGCCATCGATGACATCAGCCGGTGCATGGCCTTGGGTCGCACGGACAAAGCCGTCTACCACCAACGAGCGCTCTATTACAGCGGTTTCGGTCAGCACCAGAACGCGGTGAACGACCTCAACAAGATCCTGGTGGACGATCCCAAGGATGTGCCCGTGCTGATCCTACGCTCCCAGTGCAAGGAAGCGAACCTGGACATGGAAGGTGCGCTGAAGGATCTGGAGACCGCCCAGAAGGCCATGGTGGGGGATGCCACCTATGGACCGGAGGACAAGCGGAAGATCGATGAAGCACGCACACGGATCGCGCAGGCGGTATTCGAGATGAACCGTGAAAGCGATCCCCCGTCGATCACGGTCATCGAGCCCTTCCGCATAGGCGATGTGGCAAAGGTTTCCACGTCGCTGGCGTTCGTCAAGGTGAGCGGACACGTCCGTGACAAGAGCCTGCTGAAGGCCATTACCGTGAACGGCGAGAATGCCGATTTCACCAAGGATGAAAAGGATCCGGAGTTCGTGGTGAGCGTCCCGATCGCCGCAGATGTGACCGAGATCGTCGTGCAGGCCACCGACGTCTATGAAAACTTCAGCAGCGATGTCCTGAAGGTCGAACGGACCGAGGGCGTGCCGCCGACCATCGTCCTCACAACGCCTGTGTCGACCGGCGATCAGCAGATCACCCTGGATGCCGGTAAGAACGATGTTTTCCTGGAGGGAGCTGTGAAGGATGCCAGCCTCATTCGCTTGATCGCTGTGAACGGTGTGAACGCCAGCTACGCACCCGACCGCAATGACCCCGACTTCAGTATCAAGGTCGACCTTGGTGGCAAGGACCAGTTCACGCTCCGTGCGGAGGACCAGTTCGGCAACGCGAGCGAGTTGGTCTATTCCGTCCAGCGCAAGGCCGCTCCTGTTGCGGCTGTGAAGCCCCCTCCGGCTGAAGGGACATCGGCTCCGAAGACCGGTACCACCGGTACCACATGGGTCGTTTACATCGACAATTCCAACTATCGCAATTTCCCGGCTCTCCAATCGGCCGCGGACATGGGCAAGCTGCAGAAGTCCTTTGCCAATTATACCGTGCAAAAGACCATCAACAAGAAGAACCTGACCAAGGAACAACTCGAGCGTTTCTTCAACATCGAACTCCGGGACCTTGTGCGTACGAACAAGGTGAATACGATCCTGGTAGGCTTTGTCGGGCTCGGACGCAGCGCGGCGGGGAGGTCCTACTGGATCCCCGTTGATGGCAAGAAGGACGACATCTACAGTTACTACAACTACGGGTCGCTGAAGAGCCTGTTGGAGAACTACAGCGAAAGCGTCACCAACACGCTGGTAGTTAGCAAGGCCGCGGGTACCGACCCCAGCGTATACGAGTTGACCCGGTAGACTTCGCCGGTCGTTCCGGGTAGCATACCTTGTGGCCCCGGTATGCGTCCCTTCCTCGCACTCCTTCTTGGGATCATCACGCTCAACGGATCCGCGCAGCGTTTCTATTTCGAGAACGTATCGGTCTCCGACGGATTGCCGGCCTCGAAGATCTACGCTGTGCTACAGGACAGCACGGGCCTCGTCTGGTTGGGTACGGAATCCGGGTTGGCCAGTTACGATGGCTTGAACGTCATCTCCTTCGGCACCAATGCCGGCATGGCTCCAGGCGGGGTGCGGAGTTTGTTCATCGACAGTGAGAAGCGCCTTTGGTGCGGTCACCTCGGTGGCGGAATAAGCGTTAGCCAGGGTCGGCGCTTCCGCACAGTCGTTCCAGCTGATAAGCCGTTGACCGCGGATGTCACTGCGATCGCCCAGGACGCTACGGGTGCCATTTGGATCGGCACGTTCGGCATGGGGATCCTCCGGCTGAAGGACCTCCCGGCCGAAGGTCCGGTGCAACTGGACCGCTTTGAGGAAGGCAAGGGGCCTGGTGAAAGGATCACGAGCATCGTGCGTCGCAAGAATGGCGACCTCGTTCTGTTGGAGGCGGGCTCGGGGTTGCATCTCTGGAGCGCATCCAAGGCGCAATTCACTGACTATCCTGAAAACGCACTGGTCGAACAACAGCGCATCACCTCCTACTTCGAAGGATCCGACGGTTCCTTCTGGGTGGGCACCCAGGAGCATGGCGCCATCCGCTTCGATCCCAAAACAAAGCGCAGCACCAGCTATGACCTGCCCACCGGCATGCCCAGCAGTTTCGTTTATGCCTTCGGGGAGGATGAACTCGGCCATGTCTGGATAGGTACCTGGGACGCGGGCCTTGTCCGCGTGGACAACGACGGCCTGCAGCTCTTCAATAGATCCAATGGGCTCCACAGCCAGACGATCAGGGCGCTTTCCCGGGACCGGGAGGGCAATTTGCTGATCGCCACCAACGACGAAGGCTTGGAGATCTTCAAAGGCGATCGCTTCCGCGCGTTCACGGATGAGGATGGTCTGGTGGAACGTCATGTATGGGCCGTGGCCGAAGCAACGGACGGTCGCGTCTGGTTCGGTACGAATGGTGGTATCACCATTCTGGATCCCAAGAGCAGCGGCCCCATGAGCGTGCAGAAACTCACGGTCCAGAATGGGGACCTCACCAGCAACAGCGTGCGTGTCCTGTTGAACGATGGCTCAGGAAGGATGTGGATAGGGACGGAGAACGGTGGTCTTCTGGAAGCGAACACCAACGGAGGCCGGCCTGTTCCGCACAGTGAACTTTCCGCGTTGCTCGGGAACAACAAGGTGACGGCCCTGGCCCGCTGCCCAACAGGCGGGATCTACGTGGGAACGGTAGGTGGGCTGATCCGCTTGGTCCCTGACGGTGTACCCTCCGTGCTCCGGAACTCCGATGGCCTTGCCGGGAACGATGTCACCGCACTCTTCAACGACTCCAAAGGGAATACGTGGGTGGGAACGGCCAGCAGTGGCGTGAGCATCATTTCCAAGGGCATCACGGACAAGGCAACGCCGGTGGATATCGGCCAGATCATCACCCCGACCTCTTTTACGGAGGATCACTCCGGACGCATCTGGGTGGGGACCAACAGCCAGGGCGTGGTCGTCTTGGAGAACAGGAAGGTGGAGGCTTCCCACAATATCGAGAGTGGATTGCTTTCCAACAACGTGCGTTCGCTCATTACGGATCCCAACGGCCATATATGGATCGGCACCAACCTCGGACTGAACGAACGAAAGAAGGACGGTGGAACGTTCCTCGCGTTCACAGGTCGCAGCGGATTCACGGGCATTGAAGCCAATCCGGGCGCTGCGTGTCGCACACGGTCCGGTGACCTTTGGTTCGGGACCGTCCATGGCGCCGACTACGTAGTGATCGATCATGGCGAGGAGCGTACCGAATTGCCGCTCATCGCCGTGCGCGTGCTGAAGGTCAATCTTGAGGAGCGCGATGCGATCGACGGGGTCGACCTGTCGCATACCGAACGGGACGTGCGCATCGAATACGGATGCGTCAGCCTGAGCGATCAGGGGGCCGTGCGGTACCAGTTCATGCTCGAAGGTTTGGAAAAGGACTGGCAGCCGGTGACTGCCGAGACCGATGCGCACTATCCTGGTCTGACCCCGGGGAAGTATGTATTCCGGGTGAAGGCCCGCAATCGCTCGGGCCTCTGGAGCGAGCCGGTGTTGTACCACTTCACGGTGTTGCCTCCGTGGTACAAGACATGGTGGTTCTACGCCATCATGGTCCTGATCACCGGCAGCAGCATCTGGACCTATGTGAAGTTCAGGGAACGTCAATTGCGCTTGAGGAACATCGTTCTGGAACAGAAGGTGGAGGAACGCACCGCCGAAGTAGTTGCGCAGAGCAAGGAGATCGAAGGACAGAAGGGCCGTATCGAGGACCTGTTGCTGAACATCCTGCCGAAGGAGATCAGCGAGGAACTGAAGGAGAAGGGGAAGGCCACGGCGCGCCGGCACGAGGAAGTGACCGTCATGTTCACCGATATGAAGGGCTTCACCCGCATCGCGGAGAAGATGCTGCCTGAGGAACTCGTCAGCGAACTGGACGATTGTTTCATCCGTTTCGATGACATCATAGGCCGATACGGGCTTGAGAAGATCAAGACCATCGGTGACAGCTACATGTGCGCCGGAGGTGTACCCACCAGCGATCCGAACCACGCCTCCAAGTCCGTGCTGGCGGCCTTGGAGGTGCGCGAACTCATGTCCGCCTGGAAGCGTGAGCGCGAAGCCAAAGGGAAGGAGCCTTGGGTACTGCGTATCGGTGTACACACCGGTCCCGTCGTTGCAGGCGTAGTGGGCAAGCGCAAGTTCGCGTATGACATCTGGGGCGATACGGTGAACACGGCGAGCCGCATGGAGAGCAGCGGGGAAGCCGGTGAAGTGAACATCAGTGGCAGCACGTACGCGCTGGTCAAGGACCAATTCGAATGCGTGCCTCGTGGCCAGGTGGAAGCCAAGAACAAAGGCCGGATCGACATGTACTTCGTCACGCGGATCAAGCCGGAGTTCAGCGCGAACAAGGAGGGCACGCAACCGAACGAACGACTACGCAAGCTTTGCGGGATCGTGGAACGGGCGCAGGATCTCGCGTAGCTCGGCGATCATCAGTGCCGTTGCGCCCCAGACCGTCTCACCGTCCACATCGAAGTAAGGGATCTCCACCGTGCGCCCCATGATGGCGATGTACTGGTCCCGACGTTTCAGGATATCGTCCCGGAGCAATGCCGACAGCGGCGTTTCGATCAACCGGGCGACCTCTGTGGGGTCCGGCGCCCAGGGACCGGAACGCTCCATGTAACCGACAAAAGGCGTCACGAGCATACGGCTGGGTGGGATATACACCGTGCTCAATGTCCCGAGCACCTCGACATCCGACGTGTCGGCCCCGGTCTCTTCCATGAATTCACGCAAAGCCGTGTGCTGCAAGGAGGCATCCCCGGGTTCGCGTTTTCCGCCAGGGAAAGCCACTTGTCCGCTGTGAACGCCATCGTATTGCGGCCGCAGCATCAGCAAGCAATGCAACTCGCCCGACTTGGGATAGAGCAGCGCAAGCACGGCGCTTTCGCGGGGCGGTGGGTCCTGTTGTCGTGCCCGCTCAACATCGGGCCGCTTGTAACCTGAAAGTTCGAGGAATGCGTCGTGACCGGGCAGCGACCCTTGCAGGACAAGGCGTAGATGTTGGATGATCCGTAGCCCGCTCATTCGTGCTTCACCGCGTCCAGTCCCTTCAGTAGTTCGGCGGCTTCGTTCGAGTAGGTGTGCGCTTTCGATCGGGCGATACGTTCAGCTCCTTCCCGCGCCCTGTCCAATTGATCACTGCACACCCAGCAGACGACGGTGTACCAATCGATCTGATCATCGAACTGCAGGGTATTGCTACGTTCCAAATGGTCCAATTGGAGCTCGGCATCGAATGGTTCACCGAGCGCCAGGTGACAGGAGGCGAGATAGATATACGCGCTTTTGTCGTCGCGTTGCATGGAGAGGAAGGCCTTCAGGCCGTCCTTCGCACCGGCATAGTCCTGTTGCACATAGAGTGCCATGGCATCCAGATAGACGCCGTTCGCCGGTGTACGTGTCCGCCCGCTGATCATGTCCGGATAGGGCTGGAAGGTGCGTTCGCAAAGTGTTCCGGTGGGCCCACCTGTCCCGCAGGCGGAGAGCAGGATCAACAGGAGCAGCACGGTTCGCATGCCTCAAAAGTATCGGCTACAAGGGTGACCAGTCACGGCTGTTGCTCGCACCGTCAACGCCTTTTCCCCATAACAACAGACCGGCTCGCCCGGTCACGTGGTCCGCAGGGAGGAAGCCCCAGTAGCGCGAATCAGCGCTGTAGTGTCGGCTATCGCCAAGTACGAAGTAGTAATCCTGTTGCACCACGTACCAGGTCAACGGCTTTCCATCCAGATGCAGCTTGTTCCGGTCCACGCCCAGGTCATGGCCCTCGTATACACCGATCAAGCGATCGTACAGCGGCAGGTTCTCCGCCGTGATCATCAACGTATCACCCTTGGCGGGAACAACGATGGGGCCGTAATCATCGCTGTTCCACGGAAACAGCGGGCTGTATGGGAAGATGTGCCGGGGCGCGCCAGTGGCAGGGCTCATGAGGTCGACGCTCAACACGTAGGGTAGGGCCTCCACCGGACCTGCCAGTTCTTCGTTCAGCGGGACCTCCAGGAGAGTTCGACCGGGCTGGGCCATGTGCGCAGGCAGACCAAGATGGCGAAGAAGGGTATCCGCGAACGCCGCATTGCGGAGCCGCACCAGGTAAGCGCGGGTGCCTTCCTTCGCGAACGTCCAGGGACG